>NZ_CFHWOM010000065.1:0-16833 GCF_984391705.1 Vibrio sp.
GCTAGGTTATCCATAGAGATACCCGCTTTAGCGAAGATAGAAGATACACGAGTGTATGCATACTGCATGTAAGGCGCTGTGTTGCCTTCAAACGCAAGCATGTTGTCCCAGTCAAACACGTAGTCTGTAGTACGGTGCTTAGACAGGTCAGCATACTTAACCGCTGCCATAGCAACAGTGTTAGCGATTTTAACTTTCTCATCTGAATCAAGATCTGCGTTCTTAGATTCGATCAGCTTGATTGCGCGCTCTTCTGCTTCATCTAGTAGATCAGCAAGACGAACCGTACCACCTGCACGAGTCTTGAATGGACGACCGTCTTTACCTAGCATCATGCCGAACGCGTGGTGCTCTAGCGATACTTCTTCTGGCACATAACCCGCTTTACGAACGATAGTCCAAGCTTGCATTAGGTGCTGATGTTGACGTGAGTCGATGAAGTAAAGTACGCGGTCAGCGCCTAGTGTTTCGTAACGGTACTTAGCACAAGCGATATCCGTAGTGGTGTACAGGAAACCACCATCACGTTTCTGGATGATTACACCCATCGCTTCGCCATCTTTGTTTTTGTACTCTTCTAAGAATACAACCTGAGCGCCGTCATCTTCTTTTGCCAGATCTTGTTGTTTAAGGTCAGCAACGATGCCCGGTAGCATGTCGTTGTACATGCTCTCACCCATAACGTCGTCACGAGTCAGAGAAACGTTTAGGCGGTCGTAGTTACGCTGGTTTTGAACCATAGTAACGTCAACAAGCTTCTTCCACATTTCAGCACAGTACTCGTCGCCGCTTTGTAGTTTCACTACGTAGTTACGTGCGCGAACTGCGAACTCTTCGTCTTCGTCGTATAGCTTTTTAGATTCACGGTAGAAGGCTTCAAGGTCAGACAGTTCCATTGAAACTTCGCCAGACTCTTTTTGTACGCGCTCTAGGTTAGCGATAAGCATGCCGAACTGAGTACCCCAGTCACCGATGTGGTTAGCACGGATTACTTTGTGACCTAAGAACTCTAGAGTACGAACAACCGCATCACCGATGATAGTTGAACGAAGGTGCCCAACGTGCATTTCTTTAGCAACGTTTGGAGCAGAGTAGTCAGCAACGATGGTCTTTTGCTCTTCAGCAGCAACGCCTAAGCGCGCATCAGCTAGAGCTGCATCAGCCTGCTTCGCTAGGAACTCTTCGCTAAGGAAAATGTTGATAAAACCAGGTCCTGCGATTTCAGTTTTGCTTGCGATACCGTCAAGATCCAGAACATCCAATACTTTCTGTGCAAATTCGCGTGGGTTAGTACCTAGTTTTTTTGCTACGCCCATTACGCCGTTTGCTTGGTAATCACCAAACTGAGGTTTTGCTGATTGGCGTACAGCGGCAGGGCTGCCTGCAGGTGCGCCAGCGGCTTCAAGAGCCTGAGAAACTTTGTCATTAATAAGTGCTTGGATATTCACACGCGCTTCCTTCAATTCTAGGGAATTGGTTGGGTATACATTCGTTATTGCTAGGCTTGCAGTCGTTGCCTGAATAATATCCATTGAAATGGAATGAATGTATATCTCGATCTAGTTCATAATTTGGAGCACATAATAGCAACTTTATTTGATTCCTTATAGGGAGTGAACTGGGAAATTTTCTACTTTTCCTGATGATCTTGTTACTATTGAAGAAAAATTAATGTTTTGGATGGAAGAAAATGTCTCAACGACTGATTGACGCTGAATTAATGCCTGTACAGATGAATGGTAAACTGCATGATTTTATGCATAAAATCCAACAGTTAAGCGAAATCTTGCATATTAATTTGTCGGGTTTTCAAGCAGATCATATTGCGTTGCGCATCAACGAAGCAGAATTAGCACATTTAGCCCATCAAGAATGGTTAAAAGTGGGAAAAGAAATCTCAAACGCCACTATTAATGGTCGACCAATAATTGTTATTGAATTCAATCAACCACTTGCGGCCAAAGAGTGGCAAATAGAGTGCTTAGAATTACCTTACCCGGCGGAAGGAAAACTCTATCCTGAGCAGAGCTGGGAGCACGTGGAGTTTGTTGTACCGTCCGATGCCCAAACGGCGGAAGAGTATCTCGCGGATGTAAAACAGTGCTTTCCAGAATTTGCGGCCAAGTACGACCAAATCAAAGTAAGTGGGATCAAAGTAAAGCTATCTAGTCCTAAGGGTGAGGGAGAACGCTTAAACAACCCAACGGTAGCATTTAAAAGCAACGGGGTGTGCATTAAGCTCCACCCACACTCATTGAAAAAAATTGTTGAGTCCGAGCAAGACAACTAGGGGCAGCTTAGCCCCTAGCCAAGTTCGACATCTTTTGGTCTGAGTTGGAACTCTTCAATTGAGCCTATCTCTAGCCCTAGGTCGAGTTTTTCCGACTCGTGATGCGCATTGCCTTGCGTGTGCATGATGAGTCGGTTTGCAGTCCGGGGTTTGAGTTCATTGACTATAAAGCGAATCATATCCGTCCGGTCGAGAGTTTTGAGCTCTTCCAGAACTTTATCTTTCTGATTAAATTCGGTGTCTTTATTGCCTATCGCAACCCACAGCCTTTGAGCCCGTGCTCTCAATGTCGTATCTGGCGCAGCGATTTGGTTCCATAAGCCTCTTTTACTACTGTGCCATTGGTACTCGTTTAGTTCGAGTAACACCATATAAAAGGCGTTAAGAAACTCATCAATTGAGCTAATAAGATCCGACGGTGCGGCATTTGGTGATTGTACGTAAAGGACAATACCTGGGTGCTTGTTGAGTGGTAGATTACCAGTGCCGACCATGTAACCCAGCTGCTGTTTTGTTCGAATTTCATGGAAGAAAGTCGCCGACATCAAATGGTTAGCTAAGGAGTAGAGAGCGATGCTTCGTGGGCTGGTATCTTCACATTGATAGTAGAGGACTACCGCAGAGTCTTCCTGATCACAGAACACCTCACGTTGGAAAGAGCCGTTCTCGCCCAACATAACTAACGGCCGCAAAGACTCTTCATATTGTTGATTTTGGACTCGTAACGCATCTTTAAGCGTATTTCCTAAGCTGAGTGCATCTGCCTTGGTCCAATCGCCATAGACAAACATCTCAACATGTAGCTCAGCTAGTATGCCTTCAACAAAGCTTGATAATTCATCAACGTCGATTGACTCTAATGCTTCGACTAGTACTGCGTATGGTGGATTATTTGGCTGCAATATCCCAGTTAAAGCGTTAAACAACTGAGAAATTGGACGATCTTGTGCAGCATTACGCCAATTACGCAGCATTTGCGTTTTTATGGTGTCAAAGCGCTGTTGGCTGAAATCTCGTTTCGCAAAGCGCTGTAGAATTAGCTGCATTAACTCTGGTTGCTTTTTACTAAAGCCAGACACGGTGAGAGTCACGCCACCCTGATGCGCATACATGTTATAGCCCATCCCGGCAATCTCTGCTTGATAGGTTTCCTTAGCAAGGCTATCTAAAAACATCTCTACACAGAGACGTGTTTTAACAATATTGCGTGGAGTAGATACGGCTTGCGGGCTATCTATTGCGACGTATAGCACTCCTTTAGGGACTCGATATTCATCATCTTGTAGATGCCAAAGCTTGAAACCAGGTAGCTCTTCAATAACTTCAGGAGTTTGCGCATGTTGCTCAATGGGTTGAGGATCGAGTTCGTAGCAGATAAATGGGTTTTTCTCTGGAAGTTTAAAATTTAGCTCAGTGGGCGCTAGATAAAGTTGGCGCTGCTCGTCAGTAAAGCTTTGAACTGAGTAAGGGGTGAAATACCACTTCGCTTGTTTATCGTACTCTTGGCCTTGGGCTATCAAGGTGACTCGAAGGTTATCGGTAGTAAAGTATTCTGATAGCTTGTTTAGCAGTGCCTCATCATAACCAAGCATCATGTAATCGCCATACACAATGTCATCGGCTTGATAGTGTTGCATGTTGATTACTAGATGGCTGACTAGGTCTAGTGGGCGCGTAGGCTCTTGAAAGCGGAAAGCAGACTCTAGCACTGCTTTTTTCTCAAGGTATCGCCACTCATCCATTCCGTGCGCTTTTATCAGTGCAATATAGCTAAACACCGCTTGGATAATATCATCGGTATGCTCAAGTCCGTCTTGTGTCAAAGAACAACTAATAGTGAAGTCACGGTAGTTACTACCACTTGCTCCTCCACCTGCAGACAGTGAAGTAATCCAGCCTTTATCTTTTAATGCCACGAGTAAGCTACCAGGCCCCTCATCACCTAACAGATGAGCAAAGTAGGAGAGTGGTTTGGTTTGGTAGTATTGATCCATCCCGGGCATCGGGAAAGCCATAATGAGCTTGCGAATTTCCTTAATTGGTTCAACGTTAACTTGGATAGACGTCGAGCTGGAATCTAAATACTCTACATTGACAGTTTTACCTGCCAAATTGTGATTTGGAATGCTAGCAAAGAGCTCTTCACAGAAAGACTGCATTTCATCGAGGTCTTGTGGGCCCGTCACTGCTAACGTCATTAGATCAGCGGAGTATTGTTGGTAGTGGAAATCGATTATCTCTTCTCGGATGGACTGTCCATTTCTATCGCCAAGCGTCTCCAAGTTGCCAACAGAAAACTTACTAAATGGGTGGGCTGGATTGATGACTTCCTTATGCACTTGGTACAAACGTCGCGAATCATCGTTTAGTTTCAACTTATATTCAGATTCAACGGCTTGGCGTTCTTTATCTAGAGCTTCAGGATTAAACAACGGTGCGCTAAAAAACTGACTAAAACGGTCTAGAGCTGAATGGAAGGCATTTGGAGACACGTCGAAAAAGAAGCAGGTATGCTCTGTGCCTGTCCAGGCATTATTGCTGCCGCCATGCTGATTAATATAGCTTTGAAATTCGCCTACTTTAGGGTACTTTTCCGTTCCCAAAAATAGCATGTGTTCAAGGTAATGAGCTAAGCCTTCGCGATCTATAGGATCATCGAAGTGCCCCACGTTGACTGCAAGAGCAGCCGCGCTCTTTTGCGCATTAACATCATGCGTAAGCAACACCCTGACACCGTTGGGTAATGTAAGGTAACGGTATGTGTTGCTGTCATTTGGGCTGATGTGCACGTGACTTTCTCCGATGAAGTAAAATTGAAGGTGTTAAACCAAAATCGTGTTAACGACAATTTAACCTAATAATTATGACTCGGATATCTATCAGTGCAAACTATCTGTTTGAGAAATCTGAGCAAAATAGGGTTTCACTTTGAGTATGTCTAGAAGCAAAGAGTGTTAACGAAGTCAGAGTCTTTACCTCAGTACTTGATATAATTATTGATGTGAGTGGTCCATTTGATGCTTACGTAAACGAAAGCAGTAGACTCAAATTCAATAAATATTAACCGTGATCACCGAGTACGATTCAGAGATTAGTTTAGGATGAAGCCATGAAAATTTTTATTATGCGTCACGGGGAAGCTGAGCATTACGCCTCAAGTGATGCAGAACGCCAATTAACGGATCGAGGACGCAGTGCCTCTGTCGCGGTGGCACAAGCTTGTGTGAAACAAGGTTTTAAGCAGTTTGATAAGGTCATTGTTAGCCCGTATATTCGAGCTCAACAAACGTGGCAAGAAATTTCAGCATTTTTTGATGCTAAGAGCATCGAAACCAGTGAAGATATCACCCCTTATGGTGACTCTGAGCAAGTCGCTGAGTATGTGCAAGCTATTGTTGAACATGAAAACTTAGAGTCAATACTACTGGTTTCACATTTGCCACTTGTGGGCTACCTAACTGCGGAGTTTGTGACTGACATGGTTCCTCCGATGTTTCCTACCTCAGGCTTAATTAGTATCGATTACTCACCGGAAAAACGAGATGGTGAAGTCGCGTTTAACATTCAGCCCTAAACCTCATTTCCCTTAAGGCACGGTTTGTTATTTTGAGCGTCAACAAACTGTGCTTGTTTGGCTAAACTTACATCGATTTATTTGAGTTTCGTTGAGAACATAACCTCAAGTGCGAATGAGCCTGCGACGCTAGCCAATTTATCGATTTATCAGTCATTTATTTGACATGATAGCTGGACTAAAATTTGCATGGCTAGGTAAGTTTCTCTTTCCATAGACAATTTAAAACGCCTATCTATGAAGTTTTCTTTACCATTTGCGGATAAGTTACCTCCTATCCCACAAAGAGCAATGCCAGCGATTGGCGCACCAGTAATGGTTTTGGCAACGCTAGGGATGGTTGTCTTGCCCATTCCTGCGTTTTTGCTCGACTTATTCTTTACGTTCAATATCGCGTTGGCAATGGTGGTGCTACTGGTTACGGTTTATACCCGTAGACCGCTCGACTTTGCAGCTTTCCCCACCGTACTACTAATAGCAACTTTGCTGCGTTTGGCGTTGAACGTAGCCTCTACACGTGTGGTTTTACTTTATGGCCATGAAGGTTCTGGAGCTGCGGGTAGTGTCATTGAAGCATTTGGTAGTGTTGTTATTGGTGGTAACTACGCCGTTGGTTTAGTGGTCTTCCTCATCTTGATGATCATAAACTTTATGGTTGTTACGAAAGGTGCCGGTCGTATTTCGGAAGTAAGTGCACGTTTTACTTTGGATGCGTTGCCGGGTAAGCAAATGGCGATTGATGCCGACCTAAACGCGGGCTTGATCGACCAAGACCAAGCCAGGACGCGTCGACAAGAAGTGACCAAGGAAGCGGACTTCTATGGTTCGATGGATGGTGCGTCAAAATTTGTGAAGGGTGATGCGATCGCCGGCATCTTGATCTTGTTTATTAATATTATCGGTGGTCTTTCTATCGGTATGGCGCAATATGGCTTGGGGTTTGGTGAGGCGATCCAAATCTACACCTTGCTGACTATCGGTGATGGCTTGGTCGCTCAGATTCCTTCACTGTTACTCTCGATTGGCGCTGCAATCATGGTAACGCGTCAAAACACTGATGAAGACATGGGGCAGCAAGTCGTCTTCCAGATGTTTGATAACCCTAAAGCGCTGACCATCACAGCAGCGATTTTAGGTGTTATGGGCATTGTACCTGGTATGCCTCATTTTGCGTTTTTGCTTTTGGCTACTCTCGCGGGTGGTGGCGCTTATTGGATTACTCGTAAGCAGAAAAAAGCGGCAGAAAAACCAAACTTGCCAGCGACAGCGGAAACAGAAGCGCCAACACCAAAAGAGCTATCATGGGATGATGTTCAACCGGTCGATATTGTTGGTTTGGAAGTGGGCTATCGATTGATCCCGCTGGTGGATAAAGACCAAGGCGGTGAGTTACTTGAGCGTGTTAAAGGTGTACGTAAAAAATTATCACAAGACTTTGGCTTTCTTATTCCTGCGGTTCATATTCGAGATAACCTAGAGCTCACGCCAAATAGTTACCGTATTACTTTGATGGGGGTTGCTGTCGGTGAAGCGGAGATTCGCCCTGATATGGAACTGGCAATAAACCCAGGTCAAGTATATGGAATGATAGATGGAGAGCCGACGATAGATCCCGCATTTGGTCTTGAAGCAGTTTGGATACGTGAAGAGCAGCGAGAGCATGCGCAGGCATTGGGTTATACGGTTGTAGACTCTTCTACGGTACTTGCCACGCACCTTAGCCAGCTACTAACCAACAATGCGTCGCAGTTGATTGGTCATGAAGAGGTACAAAACTTACTCGAAATGCTTGGCCGTAGCACTCCTAAGTTGGTGGAGAGCTTTGTGCCTGATCAGCTTCAATTGGGTGTTGTAGTGAAAGTACTGCAGAACCTACTTAATGAGGCTGTCCCAATCCGAGATATTCGTACCATTGTACAAACCTTGTCCGAGTACTCGAGTAAGAGTCAAGAACCTGACATCTTAACCGCTGCTGTGCGAATCTCTTTAAAACGATTAATTGTTCAAGAAATCAATGGTATAGAGCCAGAGTTGCCAGTTATTACTCTCATTCCAGAGCTGGAACAAATATTGCATCAGACTATGCAGGCTTCTGGAGGAGAATCCGCTGGAATTGAGCCAGGTTTGGCAGAACGACTACAATCATCATTAAGTCAGGCAACTCAAGAGCAAGAGCTAAAAGGTGAGCCTGCTGTGTTGTTGACCTCTGGTGTATTGCGCTCGACCTTGGCTAAGTTTGTGAAAAACACAATTCCATCATTGAGAGTACTCTCATATCAGGAAATTCCAGACGAGAAACAAATTCGCATTGTTCAGGCGGTTGGTAACTAGCTCTAATGCGTGAATAAACGGTACCCAAATTGAAGATTAAACGATTTTTTGCCAAAGACATGCGTACAGCGCTACTCCAAGTAAAAGCGGAGTTAGGTGATGATGCGGTTATCATGTCGAATAAAAAAGTCGCAGGTGGCGTTGAGATTGTTGCCGCTGTAGACAACGATAGCTCGACAAATCGTCCTACGAACAACAGTTATGGGTCTACCCCACGACATACGCCGCGCCAAGCTCCTGCTTCTATCCCTACACCGTCGAAGCGACAGCTCGACGATGATCGTGTGACGTTGCAAACTCAAGCGGACTCTGGGCGTTCCATGACGCAGCGTTTCGCCAATATGTTGAAACAATACAGTGGCACAAAGCCTGAGTTGGAAGATAGCTCAGAAGAACAAACCGCTGATTCATTATCAGCATTGTTGCAGCGTCAATCTTCAGCGCGCTCAAACGATGACAATCGCGTGCAGCTAAAAGAGGACTCACCTCTAGCTCGCTTGATTGCGGAAGATCGTCGTATTGATAGGCCTCAAGCAAAACTTGACCCAAGTCGCTACGAGCGTGGAAAGCCAACTGAATCATCAGTACCCAATGAAGATCTGGAAGACATGAAAGAAGAGATGATGTCGATTCGTCGTCTTCTGGAGCATCAAGTTTCAGGTCTAATGTGGCAGGAAGTGGAGCGAAGAGAGCCACTGAGAGCCATGTTGATTAAACGTTTGGAGCGCATGGGGGTTTCCTCAGATTTAGCCGATCAATTAGCCTGCTACATTCCAGAAGACACACCGCCGACTAAAGCGTGGAAAGCCCTATTAGGACTAGTCTCTGATCAAATCCCAATTTCAAAGCAAGATATCCTTAAGCGCGGTGGTGTCGTTGCTTTATTAGGGCCGACAGGCGTAGGTAAAACAACAACAGTAGCCAAACTGGCCGCCAGAGCTGCAATGGAGTGGGGCGCAGACAATGTTGCCTTAGTGACAACCGATACCTATAGAATTGGTGCACATGAGCAATTGGCTATATATGGCAGAATTATGGGTTGTGCAGTAAAAGTCGCTAAAGATTCCAAAGAGTTAGCCGATGTAATATATCAGTTAAGGAATCGTCGCCTTATTCTTGTGGATACCGCAGGTATGGGACAGCGTGATGTAAGGTTATCTGAGCAGCTTGATACCTTGATGCATGAAAGTGGAGAAATGATCCATAGCTATTTGGTTTTACCTGCTACAGCTCAACGAAAAGTGCTTCAGGAAACCATTGATCACTTTAAACGCATTCCCCTATCTGGATGCATTATGACGAAGCTTGATGAATCACTTAGTCTTGGCGAATTTGTCAGTGTGGTGGTGCAAAATGCACTTCCTGTTGCATACATTGCGAATGGACAGCGTGTGCCTGAAGATATAGTGATTGCTCAACCTAAATATATGGTAGCCAAGGCAAACGAATTACTAGAGAAGTCGACAGATGACGAGCCTCACTACTGGAATAGTGACGCGGAAAGGTTATAGGCGGCGGACGATTATGACAAATACTATGATACAAGACCAAGCAAGCGGATTGCGCCGCTTAACACAACCTTCTTTAACTAAGGTCATATCTGTCACAGGTGGTAAAGGTGGCGTTGGTAAGTCTAACGTAACGTTGGGCATGGCGATTTGTATGGCTCGTCAAGGCAAGAAAGTCATGGTACTAGATGCAGATTTAGGCCTGGCAAATGTTGATGTCATGCTAGGAATCCGACCGAAGCGAAACTTGGGGCACGTATTGGCAGGCGAGTGCGATCTTAAAGACGCAATCGTCGAAGGCCCACATGGCATAAAAATCATTCCAGCGACGTCTGGTACGCAGTCGATGACAGAGCTCTCGCATGCTCAGCACATTGGCCTTATTCGAGCTTTTGGTAGCTTGGAAGATGAAATGGACGTACTATTAATAGATACGGCCGCCGGTATATCAGACATGGTAGTGAGCTTTTCTCGCGCAGCTCAAGATGTCGTTGTAGTGGTTTGTGATGAACCTACGTCAATCACGGATGCATATGCTTTAATTAAGCTATTAAGTAAAGAGCACCATGTTCAACGCTTTAAAATCGTTGCAAATATGGTCAGAAGCTACCGTGAAGGGAGAGAATTGTTCGCAAAGTTGACATTGGTCACAGAGCGATTCTTGAATGTTAGCCTTGAGCTCGTAGCATGTATTCCATTAGATGATAAAGTGCGACAAGCGGTTAAGAAACAAAAGATTGTTGTGGATGCTTTCCCTCGTTCACCAGCTGCACTAGCAATTGGGTCGTTGGCAAATAAAGCACTCACTTGGCCGATTCCAAAGACTCCGAGTGGACACTTGGAATTTTTTGTCGAACGCTTACTGAATAGAACAGAAATGCTAGAGGAACCATTTGGTGAATAAGGCCCTGACCTATGACCAATACGCAAACCAAAATAGTCAGCGAGCTTTTTTAGAAAAGTACTCGGTGCTAGTAAAGCGTATTGCTCATCACTTGCTTGGCCGTTTACCCCCTAGTGTGCAGGTCGAAGATCTTATTCAGGCCGGTATGATTGGTTTGCTTGAAGCGCAAAAAAACTATGATGGCACGAAAGGAGCGAGTTTCGAGACTTATGCGGGTATTCGTATAAGGGGTGCTATGCTAGATGACATTAGACGTGGTGATTGGGTCCCGCGTTCTGTTCACAAGCACAGCCGCGAAATTAGCCAAGCTATTGCAGTGTTAGAAGGTGAGCTTAATCGAGATCCGACTGACGCAGAAGTCGCGCAGCACTTAGGTATGAGTTTAACGCAATATCATACAGCCCTAACCGACATAAATTGCTCGCGTTTGGTGGGTATTGAAGATCTCGGTGTTTCGGAAGATGTCATTTCTCCGGAAGATGATGATGAGGCAAATACGCCGTTTCAAGGGGTTGCGGACGAGTATTTTCGTAAAGCTTTGATAGATTCGATCAAAGCTTTACCCGAGCGAGAGGCTCTAGTACTTTCGCTTTATTACGATGAAGAGTTAAACTTAAAAGAAATCGGCGACGTTATTGGGGTTAGCGAGTCACGCGTTAGCCAAATACTAAGTCAATCAATGCAGCGTCTACGCACTAAGTTAAGTGCATGGACAAATAATGAGTAAAACACTGATATCGAACTCAGTGGAGGCAATTTTGAATAAAAATATGAAGATCCTTATTGTTGATGATTTTTCAACAATGCGCCGTATCGTTAAGAACCTACTTCGCGACTTGGGTTTCAATAATACCCAAGAAGCAGATGACGGCTTAACGGCGTTACCGATGTTAAAGAAAGGTGAGTTCGAGTTTGTTGTAACGGACTGGAATATGCCTGGCATGCAGGGTATTGACCTTCTTAAGCATATCCGTGCTGACGATGAACTAAAACACCTACCAGTGTTGATGATCACTGCAGAAGCTAAACGTGAGCAGATCATCGAAGCTGCACAGGCGGGTGTGAATGGTTACATCGTTAAGCCATTTACGGCAGCTACGCTAAAAGAAAAATTAGACAAGATTTTTGAGCGTCTATAGTCAAGGTAAGACTTAGCGGCGTTAAAGGCCAATTAAGAATGATTTCATTAGAACAGGCAAAACAACTCGTAGAGCTGTTAGAAAATGAACAGCAGCAAGAGGCGAACACTCTCGTTAGGGATATATACGAGAATTCGACAAACCCTATGCTTCAAGAGATAGGGGAGTTGACTCGTGACCTACATGAATCGATCAAACAGTTTACTGTCGATGAACGCATGAGTGTTATTGCCAATGACGAAATCCCGGATGCAAGGGATCGCCTCCAATATGTCATTGACAAAACCGAAGTTGCGGCGAATAAAACGATGGACGCGGTCGATCGTTGTATGCCTATTGCAGACAACCTGCACGAAGGCTTACTAAAAGTGCGTCCTCAATGGAATGAACTGATGCATGGGCGAATTGACCTCGCCGAGTTTAAAGCTTTATGCCACCGAATTGATGATTTATTGAGTCAAGTTGAAGGTGATAGCTCTGAACTCCGTGGTCAGTTAACCGAAATTCTAATGGCTCAGGACTTCCAAGATCTAACAGGCCAAATCATTTCACGCGTGATCACGTTGGTTAATGAAGTTGAAGGTCGGTTAGTAGAAATCCTAACGGCATTTAGTACAAGCCAAATGGATGAAAGCGAAGATAACAAGAAAAATGCATCTACGGATCCGGAAGGTCCGATACTTAACCCTCATGAAAGGGATGATGCCGTTTCATCACAAGACGAAGTCGATGACTTGCTCTCGAGTCTTGGGTTTTAGAGGTAACATATGAGCTACGATTTAGACGAAGATATTCTTCAGGACTTTTTGGTGGAAGCGGGAGAGATTCTTGAACTTCTCTCTGAGCAGTTGGTAGAGCTAGAAAACAACCCTGACGATAAAGATCTATTGAACGCAATTTTCCGTGGATTCCACACTGTAAAAGGTGGTGCTGGATTCCTATCTCTGACAGAACTCGTTGACACTTGTCACGGTGCAGAGAACGTGTTCGATATTTTGCGTAATGGCCAGCGTACAGTAAGTTCCAGTTTGATGGATACTATGCTGAAAGCTTTGGACACTGTAAATGAGCAGTTCCAAGCGGTACAGGATAGAGAACCTTTGCCACTTGCAGAGCAATCACTATTGGATGAACTTCATCGTCTAAGTAACCCTGAGTCCCAAGATGAGGCTCCAGCGGTTGCAGAACCCGCTCCAGTCGTAGCGCCAGAGCCAGTAATTCCAGAACCTGTTGCAGCGCCAGAGCCAGCTCCAAGTTCAGAGGTTTCTACTGGTTCGATCGATGAAATTACTCAAGACGAATTCGAAAAACTACTCGATGAGTTGCACGGCAAAGGTACCGCGCCTGGTAGCATAGAAGCACCTGCGGCGCCAACGCCTCCTCCTGCACAGCCTGCGGTGGATATGAGTGGTGATATCACTGATGATGAATTTGAGAAACTGTTAGATGAACTGCATGGTGTCGGAAAAGCGCCTGGCGATATGGAACCAGCTGCTGCAGCTCCACCACCGCCTCCACCACCTCCGGCAGCTGCCCCTGCAGCAAGTACGGCAGGTGATAGCGATCTAATGACAGATGCCGAGTTTGAAAAGCTTCTTGATGAGTTACATGGTTCAGGTAAAGGGCCATCGGTAGAAGAGCTAGAGGCAGCAACCAAACCAGCGTCAACCAATGCTCCGTCGCAAGCACCTGCTCCAACGCCTGCTCCTGCCCCAGCTCCGCAAGCTGCACCTGCGCCGAAACCGGTCGCTAAAACAGAAGCTAAGCCAGCCGCGAAAAAAGAAGTCGCGACTCAAGCGAAGAAGCCGCAAGCCGAAGCGACAGTCCGTGTCGATACATCTACATTAGACACCATTATGAACATGGTGGGTGAACTCGTATTGGTTCGAAATAGACTGCTGAGCCTTGGTTTAAACAGCAACGATGAAGAAATGTCAAAAGCGGTCGCGAACTTAGATGTCGTTACAGCTGACCTTCAGGGTGCTGTGATGAAAACGCGTATGCAGCCAATCAAGAAAGTATTTGGCCGATTCCCACGCGTTGTACGTGACTTAGCTCGTAGCTTAAATAAAGACATTACGCTGGAAATGCGTGGTGAAGACACTGATCTCGATAAAAACTTAGTGGAAGCGTTAGCCGATCCATTGATCCACTTGGTTCGTAACTCGGTTGACCACGGTATCGAAATGCCTGATGACCGCGTAGCATCAGGTAAATCAAGAACAGGTAAAGTGATCCTCTCTGCGGCGCAAGAAGGCGACCATATCGAATTGGCTATCGTTGATGATGGCGGTGGTATGGACCCAGATAAGCTACGTGGTATTGCCGTGAAACGTGGCATTATGGATGAAGATGCTGCTTCTCGTCTGAGCAACAAAGAGTGTTTTAATCTCATCTTTATGCCGGGCTTCTCGAGTAAAGAACAGATTTCGGATATCTCTGGCCGTGGTGTTGGTATGGACGTGGTGAAAACCGCCATCAACACTTTAAATGGTTCGATTGATATCGATTCCGAGATGGGCAAAGGTACGAAGATAACCATCAAAGTACCTTTGACTCTTGCAATCTTGCCAACTCTAATGGTGGGCGTTGCGGGCCATCCATTTGCTCTGCCTCTTGCAAGTGTTAACGAAATTTTCCACCTTGATTTGAGCCGAACTAACGTTGTTGATGGTCAGCTCACAATCATCGTCCGTGAGAAGTCTATTCCACTCTTTTATCTACAGAATTGGTTGGCTCCTCAAGCTGGACAAGTTGAGCTGCGTAAAGGCCACGGTCATGTTGTGATCGTCCAAATCGGAAGTCAACGTGTGGGTTTTGTGGTTGATACCTTAATCGGTCAAGAAGAAGTCGTGATCAAGCCTCTGGATAATTTACTTCAAGGCACTCCAGGTATGGCTGGTGCAACAATCACAAGTGATGGTCATATCGCGTTGATTCTAGATGTGCCAGATTTGCTTAAGCAGTATGCTGCTGCTTCTCGAATCTAAATCGCGAGATACAAAAGGAAATATATGGCGATCAAAGTATTAGTTGTAGACGATTCAAGTTTCTTTCGCAGAAGAGTGAGTGAAATTATCAACTCTGAAGCAAAGCTTGAAGTTGTTGATGTCGCGACCAATGGTAAAGAAGCGGTTGAGAAAGCGCTAAAAATCAAGCCAGATGTTATTACAATGGACATCGAAATGCCGGTAATGGATGGTATTACAGCCGTTCGCGAAATTATGGCGAAATGTCCAATTCCAATTTTGATGTTTTCTTCTCTTACTCACGATGGTGCAAAAGCAACGCTCGATGCACTTGATGCTGGGGCGTTAGATTTCTTACCGAAGAAGTTTGAAGATATTGCACGTAACCGTGATGAAGCGGTTACTTTGCTGCAGCAACGTGTTATCCAAATTGCATCGAAACGTACGTTTATGCGTCGCAGTCCGGTGGCCACACCAACTACCGCTAGAAAACCTGCGACCGTAGCACCTCGTACTCCGTTGCAACCTAAAGCTGGTGCACCTGTTAAACCTAAGGCTCCTGCCGCGCGTTTTAAGGCAACCGGAAAGAAATATCAGTTGACTGCTATCGGAACCTCCACTGGGGGACCTGTTGCGCTACAAAAAATATTAACTAAGCTACCGGCAAACTATCCTCATCCGATTGTTTTGATTCAACATATGCCTGCAACATTTACGGCTGCATTTGCGAGTCGCTTGAACTCATTGTGCAAAATTCAGGTCAAAGAAGCAGAAGATGGTGATGTGCTTAAACCGGGTGTTGCGTATTTGGCACCGGGCGGAAAGCAGATGATGATTGATGGTCGCCCAGGTAGTGCAAAGTTACGCATTATCGATGGTGGTGAACGCATGAATTATAAACCATGTGTTGATGTGACATTTGGTAGTGCAGCTAAAATTTATTCTGACCAAGTACTTTCAATGGTACTCACTGGTATGGGTGCAGATGGACGAGAAGGCGCACGAATGCTGAAAGGCACTGGTGCAACCATTTGGGCTCAAGATGAAGAAAGTTGTGTCGTCTATGGTATGCCTCAAGCAGTCGCTAAGGCTGGCATTTCATCAGAAGATTTACCATTAGATCGCATTGCTGAGCGTATGTTAGTCGAAGTGGGTCTAGCTTAGAGGTCATTCATGATTGTATGGAGCATAGCAAACCAGAAAGGTGGAGTGGGAAAAACGACCACAACCATCACGTTGGCTGGTTTGTTAAGTAAGCAAGGGAAACGTGTACTGTTAGTTGACACGGATCCTCATGCTTCATTAACAACGTACCTCGGTTACGATTCGGATAGTGTGCCTGCGAGTTTATTTGACTTATTTCAGTTAAAGGAGTTTAACGAGCACACTGTAATGCCATTGGTTATGAAGTCTGATATAGAAGGTATCGACATCATACCTGCCCATATGTCTTTGGCGACACTCGACCGCGTTATGGGTAACCGAAGTGGTATGGGGCTTATTCTTAAGCGAGCATTGAATGCCTTGCGAAAGCGCTACGACTATGTGTTGATTGATTGTCCTCCTATTCTAGGTGTGATGATGGTTAACGCGTTGGCGGCGAGTGACCGTATTCTGATCCCTGTTCAAACTGAGTTTCTGGCTATGAAAGGGTTAGAACGTATGGTTAGAACTTTGGCGATTATGCAAAAATCACGAGGCCAAGCGTTCAAGGTAACTATTGTACCAACCATGTACGATAAACGTACGAGAGCTTCGCTCCAGACGCTTCAGCAGTTAAAGAAAGACTACCCAAGTCAGGTTTGGTCTTCAGCTGTGCCGATTGATACTAAGTTCCGTGATGCGAGCTTGAAACATCTACCGGTTTCTCATTTTGCTTCTGGTAGCCGAGGCGTTTTTGCGTATAAGCAGCTACTCATTTACTTAGAGAGGCTGGCTATCGATGACTAGTCAGTCTCTACTTTCAAGTGAACAAGCTTTAGATGACTATTTCTCGGCACTTTTAGAGGAAAGTGTTGAGGAGGAAGAAAATGTTGCGTCTCTGCAATCAGCTGAGACAATCGTTGCAGAGCCAGAGCCAGAGCCAGAGCCAGAGCCAGAGCCAGAGCCAGAGCCAGA
>NZ_CFHWOM010000066.1:0-16652 GCF_984391705.1 Vibrio sp.
GTTAGTAACCGAAGCTTGTTGGGTAAGTAAAGCTGCCTGTGTAAACAGAGCTGTTTAGCCAGAACGCTGCACTTGGTAAACCTTTCATAAATATCACCTTCTAAATCAATTAAAACAAAATAAACATATTGATTTCTCGGTTCCTTGGAGGCGACAAATCGGACTCATCCTTTGAGCATTTTCTCTTCGCTTTCGAAGTTGGTTACTAATATACCTCAAAGAAAATTAATTACAACAATTAAAGTGACAAATATCACATAAATTTAGAAAACTGATTAAGATCAAATTAAAACTGTAAGTTAATTACAAAAATGTCAGCTTGTGATGGATTTTTAGTTACAAGGGATAAGAATTCGTTTGCGTAAACAAAAAAGAAGAAATCACCAATCTGTGATTGCCTTACTGTTTTCTTACTTGCTTTCTCTACTACCTAGAGTCGCAGAGTGCTATGCTGTGCCCTCTATTTAATAGGTCAGATTCAGCTTTTTATTCTGTCTATACAAAAGTGTCTTACGACAAAATCTGGCATTATTCTTTTTAAGGAGTCATCCGTGTCTGAATTCCATTCTGAAATCAGCAACTTATCACCTGCTCCACTATGGCAGTTTTTCGATAAGATCTGTTCTATCCCTCATCCTTCTAAGCACGAAGAAGCGCTAGCACAATACATTGTGAACTGGGCTAGTGAGCAAGGCCTAGATGTTCGTCGTGATCCAACGGGCAACGTGTTCATTAAAAAGCCGGCGACACCGGGTATGGAAAACAAGAAAGGCGTCGTTTTGCAAGCGCACATCGATATGGTGCCGCAAAAGAATGAAGACACGGATCATGACTTCACTAAAGATCCAATCCAACCATATATTGATGGTGAGTGGGTAACCGCGAAAGGCACAACATTAGGTGCAGACAACGGTATGGGTATGGCTTCTTGTCTAGCAGTGCTTGCATCAACTGAAATTAAGCACGGCCCAATCGAAGTTCTGCTTACTGTTGATGAAGAAGCAGGCATGACAGGTGCGTTTGGTCTTGAAGCGGGTTGGTTAGAAGGTGAGATCCTTTTAAACACTGACTCTGAGCAAGAAGGCGAAGTGTACATGGGCTGTGCTGGCGGCATCGACGGTGAAATGACGTTCGATATCAAACGTGAAGCAATCCCAGAGGGTTACGTTACTCGCCAACTAGTGCTTAAAGGCCTAAAAGGCGGTCACTCTGGCTGTGATATTCACACCGGTCGTGGTAACGCCAACAAACTCGTTGCTCGTTTCCTTGCAGGTCACGCACAAGAGCTTGATCTTCGTCTAGTGGAATTCCGCGGTGGTAGCCTACGTAATGCAATTCCTCGCGAAGCATTCGTAACGGTAGCGGTTCCCGCGGAAAACGAAGCGAAACTTGCAGAGCTATTTGACTTCTACACTAACCTACTAAAAGCTGAACTAGGTAAAGTGGAAACGGACATTGTTTCTTTCAATGAAGCAATCGAAACAGATGCACAAGTTTTAGTCGTTGCGGACCAACAACGCTTTATTGCTGCGCTAAACGCATGTCCAAATGGCGTGATCCGCATGAGCGACGAAATCGAAGGCGTGGTAGAAACTTCTCTTAACGTGGGTGTTATCACAACAGAAGAGAACCAGATTCAAGTTCTATGTCTCGTTCGCTCACTAATCGACTCTGGTCGTCAACAAGTAGAAGGCACGCTGGCTTCTGTGGCTGAACTGGCAGGTGCACAAATTGAATTTTCTGGCGCTTACCCTGGTTGGAAACCAGACGCTGATTCTGAAATCATGGCGATCTTCCGTGATATGTATGAAGGCATCTACGGTCACAAACCAAACATCATGGTAATCCACGCAGGTCTTGAATGTGGTCTATTTAAAGAACCTTACCCGAACATGGATATGGTTTCTTTTGGCCCAACCATCAAATTCCCTCACTCGCCAGATGAAAAAGTGAAAATTGATACCGTTGCTCTATTCTGGGATCAAATGGTTGCACTTCTTGAAGCAATTCCTGAAAAGGCATAATTTGCTAAAATAGCAACATTCCATTAGAAAAACTTATCCCAAAAGCCAGCTCAGATTAGCTGGCTTTTTTATTGCCACTCTTTTTCTATCGATAAATAATTTTTGTCGTAACGGTATTATTTTTTCGTTAGTCACACCCATCCTTGGTTGCTACAGTCGCCCTCCTTGAAGCGCCTTTGGGTACATTCTTACCCTCTTCAAGCACAAGACTCGGCACAATTCGACCGTGTTATGTTGGGGATGCTCACTTCACTCGAGCGTCTTAAATACTCTCTAAAATTATGTTACTGCGATGAAAGAAAAACTATTAGTCGGTTGGCGAGAAACTCTTAGCCTGCCAGGTTTAGGTATTAATGAAATTAACGCAAAAATTGATACCGGAGCTAGGACGTCTTGCTTACACGCGTTCAAAGTAGAGAGCTTTAAAAAGGACGAAGCTCTGTGGGTCCGCTTCTGGATTCACCCAAAACAACATGACACGGATTTCGAAACAGTATGTGAAGCTAAAGTAATTGATGAGCGCATCGTACGCGACTCGGGTGGTCACGAAGAATCACGTTACGTTATCGAGTCAGAACTGAGCATTGGCGGAAAATGTTGGCCAATCGAAATTACTTTAACTAATCGCGAAAACATGGCTTTTCGCATGTTATTAGGTCGCACTGCAATGCACGATCGCATCATTGTCGACCCTGTTGAATCGTTTTTAGTCCCTTTCGAGGAAAGCAAATAATGAAAATTGGTATTCTGTCTCGCAACGCGAACCTGTACTCAACCAAGCGTCTAATTGAAGCGGCGGAAAGCCGTGGTCACGAAGTTAAAGTGATCGATGCGCTACGTTGTTACATGAATATCAACTCAGAGAAACCAGAGATCCACTTCAAAGGTGAAGAGCTGTCTGGCTTTGATGCGATTGTTCCTCGAATCGGTGCGTCTGTGACTTTCTACGGCACAGCGGTACTACGTCAATTCGAAATGATGGGCGTATATCCAGTTAATGAGTCAGTGGCAATCACTCGCTCACGCGACAAGCTTCGCTCTATGCAGCTACTGTCACGTAAAGGTATCGGCATGCCTATCACTGGCTTTGCAAGCAAACCTGATGACGTAAAAGACCTGCTTGAAATGGTTGGCGGTGCGCCAGTCGTTATTAAGCTACTAGAAGGTACTCAAGGTATCGGTGTAGTCCTGGCTGAAACTCGTAAAGCAGCAGAAAGCGTAGTTGAAGCATTCATGGGCTTAAAAGCAAACATCATGGTGCAAGAGTACATCAAAGAAGCGGGCGGCGCGGATATTCGCTGTTTCGTAATTGGTGACAAAGTGATTGCTGCGATGAAACGCCAAGGTGCTGAAGGCGAATTCCGCTCAAACCTGCACCGTGGTGGTAGTGCATCTTTAATCAAGATCACTCCAGAAGAGCGCCGTACTGCGGTAGCGGCTGCGAAGATAATGGGTCTAAATGTGGCTGGGGTGGATCTACTAAGATCAGACCGTGGTCCATTAGTCATGGAAGTAAACTCATCTCCAGGTCTTGAAGGTATTGAGGCCGCAACTGGTAAAGACATTGCTGGAATGATTGTCGAATTTATTGAGAAGAATGCGGCAAGCAAAAGGACTAAAACTCGTGGCAAAGGCTAAGAAGAATAGCGCATTTGAATTTCTCGGCGAGTCTATCTCGCCGGGAGAGCGTAAGGTTGTTGAGTTAGAAGCTGCGAAGCTTTATACCCATTCGCCTTTATCGATCCCTGTTGAGATCATCAATGGTAAACAAGCAGGACCAGTACTAATGGTCAATGCTGCGATCCATGGTGATGAGCTTAACGGCGTTGAAATTGTACGCCAGTTGATCAACACCATTGATGCTAGCAAGCTCAAAGGTACCGTGGTTGCTGTGCCAATCGTCAACGTATTTGGCTTTATTCATAAATCGCGTTACCTACCGGATCGACGCGATCTAAACCGCTGCTTCCCAGGAAGTGAGAAAGGTTCATTGGCATCACGTATGGCCAATACTTTCTTCTCTCAGGTTGCTAAGCGCTGTGATTACATTCTGGACTTACACACGGGTGCGATTCACCGCACTAACCTGCCACAAATTCGTGCAGATTTAAGTAACCCAGAAACACTTCGTATTGCTCAGGCGTTCGCTACGCCAGTGATAGTCGATGCTCCACTACGTGATGGTTCTCTGCGTAGCGAGGCTGAACGCCTGGGCATTCCGGTTCTGACTTACGAAGCGGGTGAAGCATTACGCTTTGAGCCGATTTGTATCAGTGCAGGTTTCATCGGTGTACAACGTGTGATGCAGGCGATTGGCATGCTGCGCTCAAGCCGTAAAAAGCTGCCAACACCAGTGATCGCCAAGTCCACTAGCTGGCTACGTGCTGAAAGTGATGGCATCTTACGTACGGTTGTGACACTGGGTGAGAAAGTTGAAAAAGGCCAGGTTCTGGCTTACATCAGCGCCCCACTTGGCCACAGTGAGATTGAACTCACCGCTCGTAAAGGCGGTATTGTTATCGGTCAACAGACACTACCTTTGGTCAACGAAGGCGATGCAATCTTTCACTTAGCTTACTTTGAGCAAGATGATGAAGAAGTGGAACAAGTGGTTGAAGAGTTCATTGAAGAGGTTACTGATCTTGACGTAGATCCTTTAACAACGGGTCAAATCAACGCTCCTGCTCAGTAAACTAAAGCTCTTAAAACAAAAAAGCCCGCATATCACTATGCGGGCTTTTTATTGTCTGTCGCTTTCCTGTTAGCCAAATGAAGCCCAGATAACCGTCGCGACTAGAATCGGACAAACAAACTTCACGTAGGCAGGCCATAACTTACCAAACCAGCCTTGAGTGAACTCAGGACAGCCCTGCTCTAGCTCTTTAATCTTTGAATGACGATTCCATATCCATCCACCAAATAAGCAGAACAACAGTGCCGCTGCTGGTTGCAGGTACTGAGTTGCAACCATCGCCACCAACCCAAACAGCTCGCCAAAGTTATAGACGATAACCACACTAAACAGAGCAATCAGACCGCCAAGTACCCAACTGGTTGGTGTACGTTTGGTGTTGAAACGTTCGCTTACCAGAGCAACAGGACACTCCAACATTGAAATCGACGAAGTCAACGCAGCAATGGTCAGTAGTAAGAAGAACACAATGGCAAATAGCTGACCAAGCAAGCCTAAACTATCAAACATCAGCGGCAGTACGGTAAATACCAAAGTATCAGAGCTTAGCAGTGACCCATCTTCAGCATAAATCTGTACGCCTTTTTGCATTGCGACAAACATAGCAGGCATCACGACCAGCCCGGCAATAAAGGCGACTGCGGTATCCACCAGCGTCACATTCATCGCCATCTTTGGCAGGTTCTCTTTCTTACTCAGGTAAGAGCCGTAAATCAGCATTGAACAGCCACCAATAGTGAGCGAGAAGAACCCTTGCCCCATTGCAGCTAGAATCAACTTACGGTCCATCACCTTCTCAAAGTCTGGGATCAAGTAATGCTTTAAACCTTCCATCGCGCCATTTTGCGTCATAATGTAGATAAACAGCAGACCAAATAAAATGAACAGAGCCGGCATCAAGCGTGTCGACCACTTCTCAATCCCTTCTTTAACGCCACCTTGAACAATTAAGATAGTGAGAACGTAAAAAGTAATCGTACCAAAAAGGTTACGTTCAACACTGAAGCCTTTAAACCAAGCAGTTGCCGCCTCCATACCTAACACGTCAGTTACAGCGCCAAGTAAGAAGCAGATCAACCAACCCCCGACGATGCTGTAGAAAGCCAATACCGCACTCGGTACACTTAAGCCTATCCAACCAACGGCAGCACCAACACGCTTACCAACTGGGTTACTGGTAAGTGAGCGCATACTATCAACTGGATTAGCTTGGCCGTGGCGACCAATTGCCATTTCAACCACCAACATCGGAAACGCAACCACAAGGATCATCACTAGATAGACCAGTAAGAAAGCGCCGCCGCCATTACTTGCTGCTTGGGTAGGAAAACCCCATATGTTGCCAAGACCAACGGCAGCGCCTGCTGCTGCGAGAATAAAACCAAGACGGGAGCCAAAATGCTCACGAGATTGAGAGGAATCTGCCTGTGCCATACTTCTTAATTCGCACCAATGAACTAGTTAACTAGTACAATAATACAAAAAACCACCCCAAACAACACAAGCAGAACTAAATAAAGGCTACTAGGTTAAATTACAGCCACAATGATCTGTAAATAAACCAATACACGGAGCTATATAAGATAAGGATAGACTACTGATTGGTTACGCCCGTTACCTTTCGCTTGATATAAAGCTTTATCAGCCACTAAAAACGTATCCTGCAATTTATCAAGTTGTTGTTTTCCACAATCAGCGACACCAATCGACACTGTTAAATGGGAAGAGATGGGCGAATATTCATGGCGTATATCGATCTGCTCAATAGCCGCTCTTAACCATTCAGCTTCCTTGTTATTATCTATGGTAGCGTCAGAGTTTAAGACCACACAAAACTCTTCCCCACCAAAGCGAGCAACAAATTTCGAGCACTCGGTTGGCGCTCGTTTCAACATACTCGCAACTTGCTGCAAAACACTATCTCCCTCAATATGACCATAGTGATCATTAAATGGTTTAAAGTAATCAATGTCGATTAACAGTAGACTTGTATAATGCGAGTGGTCACCATCAACTAGTGAACTCCAATGCTGCTGAAGGCTGCGTCGATTTCCAACTTTAGTCAACGCATCATGTAAGGCTATCCATTCGAGCTCACGCTGCTTACTTTCAAGTTGATTAAAGACTTCATTGATCCGATAAACAAAATCACGCATCTCGTAAGAAATAAAAGTGTCTTGCTCTGTCAACTGAGAAGACTCGCCGCTCATCAATCTGTCTAACGCACTCCGCGCTCGCTTAATCGGCCTAACCATGATGTGCACAACACTTAAGTTGAAGGCAAACATAAAGACTGCAAAGGCAAAAACCGCGGACAATTCTCCCCAAGTGATAAATGCGGGAATCTTTACTGCGTGGTGAACTACAATGAAAACCGTTGAATCGTTTTGGTAGTCGATCTTCTCTATAACCGAAGTATTCTTTTGAGGTTGAACAGGAACACTTTCTGTGTCCTGCTTTGTTTTGATCTGTACCTCAAGTCCAGTGGCTTGCTTCAAAGTGCGACTAAACCCTAATCCAACAGGCTTTATCAACATCATGTAGCCCTTATCACAGTCAACGCCATCACTGTTACAAACTCTAGATGTTGCCAAAAGATGAGGTTGGCCATTTAAGACCAAAAACTTCACAAAAGGATTAATTTGATCCGTGCGCGAACGCAAACTATCGGCCAACAAAGCGCCGAATTTGTAGCGAATTTCGTCGTAAGAGAGCTCTTTGTTATAGATATAATCGTACAGTCTTCCCCAGACTAGGCTTACGTTGCTGTCAAAGATAAAGACACCATTCACTTGTAATGCCGAAAATGAGTGTTCATTAATGCTATCTTTAAGCAGGTCGTCATTGTTTCCCTCAATAAAATCCACCACTTCATCCCAAGCAGCGTAATCCATAATGCTCTTCGCTAGATCATTTTTTTGCAGTGTAATTAAGGTCTTCACTCGACGAACTTCTTCCTCCTGTTGAGAGATCGCTTGCTCAACAGCTGAATCGTATGTCCAGAAATATCGGAAAGAGAGGTAACAAAAGACGAACGTCACCGCCATCATTATGGAAGCAAGGACCGTGAGTTGCTTAATAGAAAAGTTAGATATCTGCACGCAATGTTTAATACGCTAATCCTGATTGAGCGGGAATTAAATACAATCCTGTATAGATTGTCTACAAAAAGAGCACCTAGTTGGTGCTCTTTAAGTTTAGATGGTGAATACTTGATAATCCTTAAGTTGAGGAATTTTCTTATGCAGTTGCTGCTCTTGTTCCGCAATTTCCTCGAGTGAGTCACAGAACTCTTCACTCTGTTGCTCCACTTCAGACTGATGCTCTTCGATACGCTTTGCTATACGCTCTTTAAGCTCTGACATTGAATTTGCCATCTCCGTCAGATTGAGCCCACCTTCTTGTTTCATCTTGTCAGACATGGCACCAAAGGCACTAGTGATAAATTCTTCATTAAACAGCTCCATTGCCTTATCTAAATCTTCACTCCAAGTATCAGATAGCGAGGCAAAACTATCGGCAGGAAGAATTAAATCGCCGTTTTTATAGTAGCGAGCTTCAATATCCGCATAAAACTCTTTCATCGACTGCTTTACCCCCTCGAAAGCTTCTGGTGCATCAAAGCTCTCAGCGACATCGTCGACAATATCGTTTGCCAACGCTAAACCATCCTGCGCGATTTGCTTAGCTCGAGGTAAATAGTCATTGAGACTATCGCGATACTCATCCACAGCCTTCTTCTGATTAGCATCTAGCTCAATTCTATCGCCATGAATGGTCAGATTATTTTGCTCATCGATAATCGCGGTGTCACCACTGGCTTGGTGAATTTCTAACTTGTTACCGCTAAGGTGAATTTCGTTTTTTAAATCGACTTTACATTGAGCCGCATATACATGGCTCGAAACCAGTAATGGAAGTGTCAGTAATACCTTTTTCATGCTCTTCTCACTATGTTGATTCAGCATTACCATAGCAAAGCCAAATACTAATTATGTCAGCTTATGGTTTCTATTTGGTAACAAAACGTCGTTGATGACACTTGATACTCAAACTCATCACCAACTGACTTACCTTTTAAACCGCTGCCTAATGGTGATTGAAAGGTCACTAACAAAACTTCATGTCCCTTCCATTGAACCTTCAACCCGCCAGCACAAGGAACGACAAAGAAGTACCTAGTGATATCATCAAGATCAACCACAGATACCAAGCTGCCAAGTACCACTTTTTCATTCTGTGAAGGCAGAGTTAGTTCACGTATTAATTGAATTTCCTGCTCGCACTCTTGCAGGCGCATTGACTGACCATGCGCTAAATAGGCCGCTTCCAAAGCAAGAGTGTCATACTTGTGTTCAGGTACAGTCTCTTCGTCAGTGGCGGACTCAACTGCTCTTTCCACTGAGCTTTTGGCGACTTGCCACTTTTCCTCTAGCAAATCGAGGATTATTTGTTTTAGTTCCAACTTATTCATACTAAAACCATGTTCCATTGACACGAATCCCCCTAGAATAGTGTGCATCGCAAATGAAAGATACCGGCAAAAGGCGCTATGAGTCACTCAAACCAAGAATTCGATATCCTGCAAGCACTGAGGCACACCTTTGGCTTCGAATCTCTTCGAACTGGCCAACAACAAGTGATCGAAAATGTACTCCAGAGGCGCTCCTCTGCCGCGATCTTTCCCACCGGTTCTGGGAAATCTCTCTGCTATCAACTTCCGGCGGTAATGCTGCCTCATCTAACCTTGGTCGTTTCGCCACTGTTAGCGTTAATGAAAGACCAACTCGCTTTTCTCAATAGTAAACAAGTCCCCGCAGCTTCCATTGACTCAAGCCAGAGCCGAGAAGAAACTTTACAAGTAATGGAAGGAGTTAAGCAGGGACAAATCAAAATATTGATGATTTCCGTAGAGCGGCTGAAAAATGAGCGTTTTCGCCAATTTATCTCACAAGTACCTATTTCTTTGCTCGTTGTTGATGAGGCGCACTGCATTTCTGAATGGGGGCATAACTTTCGCCCTGACTACTTAAAATTACCTCACTATCAGCAAGAACTTAACATCCCTCAGGTGCTGTTGCTGACAGCAACTGCAACCCAAGCAGTTGTCCAAGACATGCAAACTAAATTCTCTATTGAGCCTGACGATGTCATCACGACCGGCTTTTATCGCTCTAACCTCGATATCACCGTTTCTCCTTGCAAGGATGAGGAAAAACCAGAAACCTTGGTTGATCTTCTCCAATCAGACCCGACACTCCCTACCATTGTTTATGTGACCCTCCAAAGTGCAGCGGAGCAAGTCGCTACCCTGCTCAGGGACAGCGGTATTAACGCCAACGCCTATCACGCTGGTATGGATAATGAAGCGAGAGAGCAAATACAACGTCAGTTCATGAGTGGAAACATTGACTGTATTGTTGCCACTATTGCTTTTGGTATGGGGGTGGATAAGTCTGATATACGCCGCGTAATTCACTACGATTTACCCAAATCTATCGAAAACTACGCCCAAGAAATAGGTCGAGCGGGACGTGATGGAAAAGCCTCACAATGTATTCTTCTCGCAAACCAAAATGGTGTTAGCACACTCGAAAATTTCGTTTATGGAGACACTCCCGAAGCGAGTGAAATAGAATACGTACTGAACCAAGTTCAACAACCGGACTCGCAATGGGAAGTTGTACTCAGCCGACTCTCATCAGAATGTAATATTCGCCAACTCCCATTAAAAACTCTGTTGGTCTACATGGAAATGGAAGGCTTAATCACATCACAATACAGCTATTTTGCTGATTATCGCTTCAAATTCTTAGCAGATAAACAATTCATCATTGACCAGTTCAACCCAGAACGCCGCCAGTTTATTCAAGCTCTATTCAACTGCGCGCCGCAAGCAAGAACCTGGTGTCAAGTGGACTTCGATACCTTATGGCAGCAGTTTCAAGGTGAGCGTTCACGAGCCATTGCTGCGCTCGATTATTTCAATGAGAAAGGGTGGATAGAGCTGGAAAGCAAGTTAATCACTGAAGTGTACCGCACTCAGCCTACACCTAACATGCCACGCCTAGCGGAGAAACTCGCTGATTTATTCAAAGAAAAAGAAACCAGCGACGTTACGCGCATTCATCACCTACTGGCTTTTTTCCAGTCTGAACAATGTTTAAGTCATAAGCTTGCAGCCTATTTCAATGACTTTAACGCCCCAGAACGTTGTGGACACTGTAGTGTTTGTCGAGGTAATGTCGCCCAGTTACCTAAGCATCTTCCTTTAGAAGAGAATCCACAGCAGATCGTCACTTGGCTTGGTCAGCTAGATGAAAAAGCTAACACTCACCTATCGCCTCTACTTAAAACCAAATTTCTCTGTGGGATCACGACCCCTAAGTTGACTAAGTTAAAAGCTCGCTCACTCACAGGCTTTGGTAAGTTTGAATCCGTACCTTTTGCTCAAGTGAAACAGTGGGTAGAAGAAAGTTGATACAACCGCACTTAAAAGAAGCTCAGCTGCTTGGTTTGAGCTTCTGGCTTTAGCATCACACTTAAGCCAAGTAAGCGGATTTCACGACCATTTTGTCGCTTCAGAATATCGCGCAGCAACTGTTTGAAGTAGTCAAGTTCCAGCTCTGAATGTATGTGCTCAATCGTGGTGAGTTGGAAGTCAGCAAATTTGAGCTTGATTCCTTGCTTAATAATCGCCTTGTCTGGAGAAGCTTTTATCAAACGTTTTTCTAGTTCAGGGTAAAGCTTATCTTCAATGACGTGCCAGCATTGATCATAGCTCGAAATGTTTTCTGCAAATGTGCGCTCCACGCCAACCGATTTTCGCTCTCGCTCTACCACAACTTCGCGCGTATCGATGCCATGACTTTTCTTCCATAACGATGCGCCTAATCGGCCAAACTTAAGCAATAGTTCACGATAGTCACTTTGTTTAATGTCTTTGCCAACGAAGTAACCCGCCTGATGCAGTTTTTCTAAGCTCACCTTCCCTACGCCTGGAATTTTTTCCAGTGGCAGTTTATCCACTTCTTCTTGAACCATGCTTGGCGGAATCACATATTGACCGTTGGGCTTATTCATATCCGATGCGACTTTAGCCAAGAATTTGACTGGCGCAATGCCTGCCGACGCAGTCAAACTCAATTCGTTATAGATGTCGCGACGAATGGCTTCTGCAATAAGAGTCGCCGAACCATGACATTGAACAGAGTCCGTTACGTCCAAGTACGCTTCATCCAAAGAAAGCGGTTCGATCAAAGAAGTATAGCGGGAGAAAATCTCTCGGATTTGCTGTGATACTTGCTTATATACGTGCATTCTGCCTGGCACAACCAATAGATGGGGACACAGTTGCAAGGCTTTAGCCGTCGGCATCGCGCTACGAATACCAAACTTTCTCGCTTCATAGTTACATGTACTCAGTACCCCACGCTGCTTCTCATGTCCACCGACAGCAAGGGGCCGACCTCGATAACTTGGGTTATCCCGCATTTCTACCGCAGCATAAAAACAGTCCATGTCTACATGGATTATCTTTTTCACCTTTTCGCCGCTCATTATCACGCCCAAAAACAGCTGTACACATGCACAGTATAACCTATATTTCTAAGCATCCAATAGCGTGGCAGAGTGTCAATTTTTTCACACTGGTTATAGAACTATCAGAATATATAGTTATTATTAAGTGGAAGTCTCTGTTGATAAGGAGTAGGAGCTTGAGCAATAAAGTGTTGGTCGTCGAAGACAGTCGGGCCTACCGTAATTACCTTGTTCAACAACTCGAATCTCTGGGTTGTGAAGTAGTCGGATGTGAAACATACCAAGAAACCCAGCAAGCACTTAGTGCGCATGAAGGTTTTCATTTTGCGGTTTTAGATTACTGCTTACCAGACGCTCAAGATGGCGAAGTGATTGACTTAGTATTAAGTCAAAATCAGAAAGTTATCGTCCTGACCGGAACGTTTAACGAGCACACTCGTGAGCATTTTCTTGCAAAAGGGGTTGTCGACTATATAACAAAAGACAGCATGGCTTCGGTTTCTTATCTTCTACCATTAGCCAAACGGTTGATTAACAATGTTAACCATCACGCCTTGGTCGTCGATGATTCAAAAACGGTGAGACGTCATGTAACTCAATTACTTGAGCACCAATACATAAAAACAACCCAAGCGGAAAATGGCAGCGAAGCACTGCATAAGTTAGCAGAAAATAGTGACATAACCTTTATCATTACTGATCATGATATGCCGAGTAAAGATGGCATCACAATGACTCGGGAGATTCGCCAGCAATACGACAAAAATAGCCTCGCTATCCTGGGTTTATCAGGTAGTGATGATAGCACCATGACTGCACGATTCCTGAAAGCAGGGGCCAATGACTTCCTACATAAACCGTTCAACCATGAAGAATTTTATTGCCGTGTCCATCAATTGCTGGATATGAAAGAGGCCACAGACAACCTTTATCGTATGGCAAATCAAGATGCCCTAACTGGCTTGTGGAACCGGCGATTCCTATTTAATCAAGCATGTTCAGGTTGCGAGAAGCGCAGCATTGCTATGCTCGATATCGACCACTTTAAGAAAGTGAATGATACCTATGGTCACGATGGCGGTGACTCAGCATTGGTTACTGTCGCTAATATTCTCAAGATTTATTTCCCAGATGAAGTGGTTGTGCGCTTCGGAGGCGAAGAGTTTTGCATTCAGTCATGCTCAGAAGACGATGAATTCATAACTCGACTTGAAAAAATGCGTCAGCGAATAGAGAAAACGCCAATAAAGCATGGTGAGAGTAAGATTGAAGTAACCATCAGTATAGGAGTATGCTCCGTAGAAGGTACTCTTGACGAGCAAATAAAGATAGCCGACGACCGCCTCTACGTCGCGAAAGAGAAAGGGCGCAATCAGCTTATTTCCTCCGACTAATGGACTACCAAAAAGCCCAGGCAAATTACCTGGGCTTTTTGTTTATAACGAGACCGCGAATTTAAGCAATGCGATCTTTCTCCCATGCCGCTAATTTCTCTTGGCGTGCAGCTTCTCGAGCTTCGCGCTTTTTGCGTGCATCACATGGTTCAGGGCAGTTACAAACTTTATCGATGCCTACTGCACCTAAACCACCACAACTGCCTTTTACTACTTTTTTCTGGACGATATAACCGATCGACATTGCTGCAATCACGGCCATAAACACACCGAAGGTAATTAAAAATGTACTCATAATGACATGCTCACTCAGATATTATTTTTTCATGTATGGCTTATAGGCCGAAGAAGCGAGTTCTTGGAAGCCTTCATCGGTTTTTACAATCATAAATACCGGAATATTGTTTTCCTCAGCGACTTTCATTCCTTGCTGTTCACCAAGCACCATCAGGCCAGTTGCCAAGCCATCAGCGGTCATAGACGATTTATCCAAAACGGTCACCGAGACCACTTTATGGCTAATTGGTTTACCCGTTTCTGGATTGATAATGTGCGAGTACCGTACTCCATCACGCTCAAAATAATTACGATAATCACCTGAAGTTGCGATAGCCATATCGCCAGGTTCAATAATCTCTTGAATCGAGCGCTCTTCCACTGAAGGCTTCTCTATCGCGATACGCCATGCAACACCTTCACGGTTTACACCTTTTAAGCGCATTTCGCCACCGACTTCAACCATGTAGTTTAGGATACCTTGCGCTTGAATGTAATCAGCAACCACATCAACCCCCCAGCCTTTAGCAATCGTTGAAAGGTCAACATAAAGGTGCGGAATATCTTTTTTCAGCGTGTTGCCTTGCACAGACAAGTGGTGAATACCTGTCATCGCCTTACGTTCACTAAGCTCATCATCGGTTGGAACTACCTCTGGACGAGCTTCAGGTCCAAACCCCCACAGGTTAACCAATGGACCTACAGTGACATCCAACGCGCCTAATGTTAGACCGTTGAGACGGATCGCTTCTTTCACCACAGTTGCAGTTTGCGGAGAAACATCAAACGCATCCGGTGACTGGCTCTGATTAAAACGACTCAGTTCTGAGTCTTTGCGATAGGTCGACATTTGGTCGTTTACTTCTTCAAGCAAACGGTCCACTTCTTTTTGTAGTGCTTCAGGAGAAGGAGATCCTTCAGGCGCTATGTATTTAATATTGTAAGTAGTCCCCATTGTTGGGCCACTTAGGTGAACTTGCTCAGCTGGTTTTTCACAACCAGCCAAAACCAATAGAGAAGCAAACGCAACAAGCCACTTTTTCACTTGTTAACTCCTATTGTCATTTATTAAATGGATAGAGGGAAAGAGACTCCTGTCAATCAACCTTACCTCTATCGATTCGAAAACCGAAAAAGAAATGGCTGACTCAATCGAGCCAGCCATAAATTCAATCACTTAGGTAGATTAACCACCGAAGTCATCTAGTAGGATGTTCTCATCCTCTACACCTAGATCTTTAAGCATGCCGATAACAGCTGCGTTCATCATCGGTGGACCACACATGTAGTACTCACAATCTTCAGGAGCTTCGTGATCCTTCAGGTAGTTTTCGTACAGTACGTTGTGGATGAAGCCTGTGTAACCATCCCAGTTATCTTCTGGCATAGGGTCAGACAGAGCACAGTGCCAAACGAAGTTATCGTTTTCAGCTTGTAGGCCGTCAAAGTCTTCAACGTAGAACATTTCACGCTTAGAACGCGCACCGTACCAGAAAGACATCTTACGAGTAGAATTAAGACGCTTAAGCTGGTCGAAGATGTGCGAACGCATTGGCGCCATACCAGCACCACCACCAACGAAGACCATCTCGTTGTCTGTGTCTTTCGCAAAGAACTCACCAAATGGACCAGAAATAGTACACTTGTCGCCTTCTTTTAGAGACCAGATGAACGAAGACATGATACCTGGTGGTACATCAGGATTATTAGGCGGCGGCGTAGCGATACGCACGTTTAGCATAATAATGCCTTCTTCTTCTGGGTAGTTAGCCATTGAGTAAGCACGGATTGTTTCTTCGTTAACCTTAGACTCGTAACGGAATAGGTTAAACTTGTCCCAATCTTCACGGTACTCTTCTGGTACGTCGAAGTCAGCGTATTTCACGTGGTGAGCAGGAGCTTCAATCTGGATGTAACCACCAGCACGGAAAGGTACTGATTCGCCATCTGGAATTTGTAGCTTAAGCTCTTTGATGAATGTTGCTTTGTTATCGTTAGAGATAACAGTACATTCCCACTTCTTAACGCCGAAGATTTCTTCAGGAAGTTCGATGTCCATGTCAGTTTTCATTGCTACCTGACACGCTAGACGTTCACCTTCACGAGCTTCACCTTTACTGATGTGGTCAAGCTCAGTAGGTAGAATATCGCCACCGCCTGATTTAACTTTTACGCGACACTGACCACAAGAGCCACCGCCACCACAAGCAGAAGATACGAATACACCAGCACCTGCTAGAGCACCCAGAAGCTTACCGCCTGGTTGTGTAACGATCGCCAGATTTGGGTCTTCGTTCACAGAAATTGTAATGTCACCTGATGGTACTAGTTTAGATTTAGCGAACAGAATCACTAAAACTAGCGCCAAAATAATCAGGGTAAACATCACTACACCAAAAATAATAGTATTCATGACTATTCCTTTAATTGCTGCCGTTTACCCGACTTACAGTTGAACACCAGAGAAAGACATAAAGCCTAACGCCATAAGACCAACTGTGATGAACGTAATACCAAGACCACGTAGACCTGGAGGTACGTCAGAGTACTTCATCTTCTCACGGATACCTGCTAACGCAACGATAGCTAGCATCCAGCCCACACCAGAACCGAAGCCGTAAACAACAGATTCAGCAAAGTTGTAGTCACGTGTAACCATGAAAGACACACCACCGAAGATCGCACAGTTTACTGTGATCAGCGGTAGGAAGATGCCTAGCGCGT
>NZ_CFHWOM010000067.1:0-16580 GCF_984391705.1 Vibrio sp.
TGACCTTCGCTTACACGGTGTTGTTTACCACCAGATTGGAAAACAGCGTACATATCTTACTCCGCTTTTTCCGCACAGCCATATGCATATTAAATGAGCATCTTGGGTGTGCGCTAAACTAATCATCAATAGGGCGCAGATTCTACAGAAGAGATCTCCCTATGACAAGCCATATTTTGAAAAAATTGGCGAAAAGCTGTTCGCCAATTAAAAGTGCGGCAATCATGCCCTTTAAGCATGTATTAATCAACGTTTTTTAGTGTATTATTCAGCGATTAAAGCAGATAAGAAGACCTTACAAGTTCTAACTTCAGCCGGATTTACCATGGATTTTAAAGCTATCCAAGCGCTAACTGCCGATGACATGGCAAAAGTGAATGAAACAATTCACGCCCAACTCAACTCAGACGTATCTTTAATCAACCAATTAGGTTTTTACATCATTAGTGGTGGTGGTAAGCGCATACGTCCATTGTTAGCAGTATTGTCTGCTCGCGCTTTGGGTTATCAAGGAACCGCTCATACGACGGCGGCAGCCTTCATAGAGTTTATTCATACAGCAACTTTGCTGCACGACGATGTGGTTGATGAATCCGACATGCGTCGCGGTAAAGCAACCGCAAATGCTGCATTTGGTAATGCTGCCAGCGTCCTCGTTGGTGACTTTATCTATACTCGCTCCTTTCAGATGATGACAGAGCTAGGATCAATGAAGATCCTTAAGCTAATGAGTGACGCAGTAAACGTTATTGCAGAAGGCGAAGTTCAACAACTAATGAACTGCAACGATCCGGATACCACGGAAGAAAGTTACATGCAGGTCATCTACTCTAAAACAGCACGCTTGTTTGAAGCTGCCACGCAGATCGGGGCTATTTTAAATGACGCTCCCGCTGAGGTTGAACTCGCACTCCAGAATTATGGTAAGTATTTAGGCACAGCATTCCAATTGATCGACGATGTGATGGATTACACATCAGATGGCGACGAAATGGGTAAAAACGTTGGCGATGACCTAGCAGAAGGCAAACCGACGCTGCCTCTGCTCTATGCTATGCAAAACGGTAATGAAGCCCAGGCGGCAATGATCCGTGAAGCCATTGAAAAAGCCAACGGCATGGAGAAGCTTAACGACATCCTCGCCGCTATGAATGAAACAGGCTCTTTAGAATATACGCAGCAGAAAGCTTATGAAGAAGCCGACAAAGCGATTGCAGAGCTTGATGTTTTGGAAGAGTCTGAATACAAAGACGCATTGATTACTCTGGCCCACATGGCCGTTCATCGCTCTAAGTAACTAGTACCTTTGCACACAACAACGGGAACCATTAGGTTCCCGTTTCTTCATCTAAACAATAGTAAAGGTGAAGTATTCCAGCTCAGCAAGTCGAAGGTAAATTGGCGCTTGTATTATCACTTATGAGTCTAGCGCTCATCTGTTTTCAGCAATAATGCCTGCTTACCCCGCACTGTCTAAATTAGCAACAAAACTTACTCTTAGATGCAAAATTAGTATATTTTGTGAGCAATATATTTTTTAGAGTGATTAAATAATCATTATTACATCTCCGCTTATCACTTAGCTCGGAGCTTCTTTCAATGTAATAGAAGTTTCATATAAGCATCATCACTCTTATATCTAATTGACCTGCTTTTGCAATATCTCATATCTAACCTCAAACAATACTCCCAGTATTGAGGTTTCCATGCATACTACTAGCCCATTTCGTCTTTCTCGAAGAACTCCTTTTGGCCTAGGAGAAAACCTAGCAGAATGGGCCACAGGCCTAAGTCAACTAGACCAATACTACGCCCAAAGACCAACTAACTGCGACACGCCGACTTTTCTCAGATTTACTTTAGAGATCCTAGGGATCGACTACCAGATTGTAAAAGGATCCCTCGAGAGCATACCGACGTCAGGACCGACAGTCGTTGTTGCTAATCACCCTCTAGGCTGTGTAGAAGGAGTGATCCTGGCTGAGCTACTGTTGCAGCAAAGAAGTGACATCAAGATCTTTGCAAACCAATATCTTAAGGCCGTACCTGAATTAGATGAGTTATTCATCGGCGTCGATGTCTTTGAAAGCAGCGAAGCGAGATCTGCTAACTTAAAAGCACTTCGTCAAGCTCATACACATTTAGGTCAAGGCGGAGTATTACTGTTGTTTCCTGCTGGGGAAGTATCTCAGTTGATAGATAGCAAGAGTCAACGCATTGAGGATAAAGAATGGAGCCGATCTGTAAGCAGCTTAATTAAAAAAGCAAAAGCGACCACCATCCCTATCTTTATCAATGGCCAGAATTCTAGAAGCTTTTACTTAGCAGGTAAGATTCACCCCCTACTTCGAACTCTAATGTTGGGAAGGGAGTTACTCAACAAGGCAAATGACCCTGTAAAACTATCAATAGGCTCTCCGGTAAAAATGGTAGAAATAGCCACATTGTCCGATAGCCAAATAGTCAGTTACCTTCGCTTAAATACCTACCTACTGAACCCTAGAAAAAGTTTACCCGCAAAAGATGCTTGTTCGTCTAAACCGTTACCGATAGCGGATCCTCTTCCACTGGCAGATATGCTCACCGATCTACATTCGCTCCCCAAAAAAGACAAACTGTTATCTAGCGGACCTTTTGATGTGTTCTGTACTCGATCAGAGTCTATCCCATCAATATTGCATGAGATCGGAAGGCTAAGAGAAATTAACTTTCGCCATGTAGGTGAAGGGACTGGACTCGAACTGGATATCGACCAATTTGATCAAAGTTACTACCACTTATTTATTTGGGATAACGATGAGCAATGCCTAGTGGGAGCTTACCGTCTTGGCTTGGTCGACGAACTGATCGAGAAAGGAGACATAAACAGCTTATACTCAAGAACTTTGTTTCATTACGATCGTCCTTTTATAGAGAGTATGGGTAAGTCGATAGAAATGGGACGCTCTGTCATCGATCAACGCTATCAAAAAAGCATGGGGGCACTTTTACTACTATGGAAAGGCATAGCGACCTTTGTTTCCCACAACCCCGACTACACTCACTTATTTGGGCCCGTTAGTATCAGTAACGACTACAGTCAGCAAGCCAGACTGCTCCTCGCAGAAACCATGACCTTACATCATTATGATCAAGACAAGGCCGAGCATGTCTCACCATTGAATCCGTTGCCGAAAGAGCCTTCGCTGTGGAATACCAGTATGCTTGCAGCCCTCGGAGATATGCAGCTACTCTCGCGTTTATTAGCTCGCATTGATGATGGAAAAGGAGTTCCGGTACTGCTGCGTCAATACCTAGCGCTCAGTGGTAAGTTAATCGCCTTCAATGTTGATCCGAAGTTCAATAACGCACTCGATGGATTGATTGTCGTCGATCTAAGACAGGTTCAGCCAAAAACGTTATCGCGTTATATGGGGATGAACCAGGCACAGCAATATCTCGATTATCACCAGGACTAACTCCCTAACATCGGTTCGATTAGTGCTGCGTGATATATGCAGCACTTTTGCTATCAAAATATTGTTCTTATGAAGATCCTTAATTTGCACAGATATGGTGCAGTCGAGATCATCTACTATTCATTCCTACCAAATCAATCAACCTTAACAGCGCCTTCTTTCAATACTTAATTCAATCGTAGAATAAAATTTGATTGACGAAAAATTCATCAAGAGAAAAGCTAACAAGCGATGACAAACACAACAATAAGGAAGTCGTAAGGTCATGCTGCCAAATAAACGTTCATTGCGTACTGCTGTTTTCAGCGCGTTATCACTAACGCTCGCACTTACCTCTTTTTCATCTGCTGCGGAAAAAGTGTACCGTCTAAAACTAGCCGAGACTTGGGGCCCCAATACTCCAATCCTTGGAGATGCCACAAAAAATATGGCAAAGCTGGCTGAAGAAATGTCCAACGGTAGACTTCAAATTCGGATTGATTCAGCTAATAAACATAAAGCGCCACTGGGCATATTTGATATGGTTAAATCAGGACAATACGATTTAGGCCACTCAAGCTCCTACTATTGGAAAGGCAAGGTCCCGAATACTTTATATTTTTCCTCCATGCCGTTTGGCATGATTTCTACTGAACAATACGCTTGGTTTTATCGTGGCGGCGGTATGGAACTGATGGAGAAAGTGTACGCACCACATAATCTACTCTCCTTTCCAGGTGGAAACTCAGACATTCAGATGGGTGGTTGGTTTAAGAAGGAGATCAATTCTGTCGACGATCTAAAAGGATTAAAAATCCGCATTCCAGGATTTGCGGGCGAAGTGATGGCAAAAGTGGGGGCGGCTCCAACAAACATCGCCCCTGGTGAATTGTATACCTCTTTGGAGCGCGGCACGATTGACGCACTAGAGTGGGTTGGGCCTGCATTTGATTTACGTATGGGCTTTCAAAAAATCGCTCCGTACTACTATACCGCTTGGCATGAGCCTGGTTCAGAAACCCAATTCCTAGTAAACAAAAAGAAATGGGACTCACTACCAAAAGATCTGCAAACGATCTTAGAAACGGCGTTTCGAGTCTCCGCATTCGATATGTACACTCAGGCCGTCGATGCCAACGCAAATAGCTGGGCAACCATGAGCGCTGAATACCCAAATATCAAAGTTCGTGACTTCCCGCCTGAAGTACTTAAAGCGATGCAAACAGCGACCGCTGAGTTACTCGAAGAGCAAGCAAACAGTGACGCTCTCGCTAAAGAGATTATTGAATCGCAAAAGCAATATCTCACCAAAGTACGTGCTTGGACCGATATTTCTTCAAAAGCATACTTAGAGAGTCAATGATTGATTCTCCTTATATAAAGCCAGCTTAATGCTGGCTTTATCATTATCTCGCGCTGCTACACCTTAAACTGGTGAGTGTAAATAAAAAGGCCAGACTTTAACGACTGGCCTTTTTGGGAGTTATTCTACGGTCACTGACTTAGCAAGGTTGCGGGGTTGATCGACATCTGTCCCCTTAATCAAAGCCACATAGTATGAAAGTAACTGTAAAGGCAGCGTGTAAACAATTGGCGCAATAAACTCATCACAATGAGGGACACTCAGTACCTTCATCGTTTCATCGCTTTCAAATGAAGCATTTGCATCTGCAAATACGTACATCAAACCGCCACGAGCTCGAACTTCCTCAACATTTGATTTCAGTTTCTCAAGTAACTCGTTGTTTGGTGCAACAACAATCACGGGCATCTCAGCATCAATCAGAGCAAGCGGACCATGCTTCAACTCACCTGCCGCATACGCTTCTGCATGAATGTACGAGATTTCTTTTAGCTTAAGAGCACCTTCCATCGCGATAGCAGACTGCTCACCTCGACCTAAGAATAGCGAGTGATGTTTGTCAGCAAAATCTTCGGCTAGCGCTTCGATCGACTCCGCCATCGCTAAAGTTTGCTCAAGCTTAGCTGGTAATGATTGCAAAGCTGACACTAACTGCGCTTCTTTCTCCGCACTTAGTGTGTTGTGATGACCAATGGCTCCCGCCAACATTAGAAGACCTGCTAGTTGCACCGTGAACGCTTTGGTCGACGCCACACCAATCTCAGCACCCGCTTTCATCATGTAGGCCATATCCGATTCACGTACAAGTGAAGAGCCTGGTACGTTACAGATTGTTAAGCTAGCCATGTACCCCATCTCTTTCGCCAAACGAAGCGCCGCTAACGTATCAGCCGTTTCACCTGATTGAGAAATGGTAACCAATAATGAGTTGTCAAAAACATGGGATTTGCGGTAGCGAAACTCAGAAGCAATTTCAACATTACACGACACACCAGCCCACTCTTCCAGCCAGTAGCGAGCCACTAAACCTGCGTGGTAACTCGTACCACAAGCGATGATTTGCACGTGTTTTACTTGGCTCAATAGTTCTTCAGCGTTGTCACCAAACGCTGACGCAATCACTTGACCAGCAGATAAACGACCTTCCAATGTGCGCTGAAGTGCCACTGGCTGCTCGTAGATCTCTTTAAGCATGTAGTGACGGTATTCACCTTTATCGCCAGCATCATGCGATACTTCAGTTTCTTTTACCTCACGCTCAACACGCTCACCTTGCGCATCAAAAACAGTAACTTCGCGACGAGTGATCTCAGCCACATCACCTTCTTCCAAGAACATGAAGCGACGAGTAACATTGAGCAATGCAAGTTGATCTGATGCTAAGAAGTTTTCACCAACACCAAAACCGATCACAATTGGGCTACCAGAACGAGCAACAACGATGCGGGAAGGATCTTTACGATCCAGGGCGACTGTGCCGTACGCGCCTTCTAATTGTTTCGCGGTTTTCTGTACCGCTTCGCGCAAGGTTTCAGATGTACGTAGCTCCCACTCCACCATATGAGCGATAACTTCGGTATCTGTTTGGGACTCGAATACGTAACCGCGTGATTGCAGCAGCTCACGCAGCTCTTCATGGTTTTCGATAATGCCGTTGTGAACGACTGCGATATCCCCAGACATGTGTGGGTGAGCGTTTACTTCTGACGGTTCGCCATGAGTTGCCCAGCGAGTATGAGCGATACCTGTACCACCAACCACTTGCGCCGAATCCACTGCTTCAGCGAGCTCTTGTACTTTACCCAAGCGGCGTAAACGAGTCAGGTTTGATTCTGTATCCACAACTGCGACACCCGCTGAATCATACCCGCGGTACTCTAGGCGGCGTAATCCCTCAACTAAAATTTCTGCGACATCTCGTTGTGCAACTGCACCGACGATTCCACACATAATGTTAACTCCAATTTATCTGATTCCGAGTGGCAGCAAGCAAAGGCCAAAAGCGGATAGGTTTATTTCAATTTATTGAAAACGTATTAGGCGCAAATCACTTTGGTACCGTGCGACTCAATGATTTGCTTAGATTCAAGCTCTAAATCTTTATTGGTAATTAATATATCGACACAATCCCAAGCTAACTCCAAGTTGGGGATCTTGCGACCAATCTTTTCGGATTCGACCATAACAATCACCTCACGAGAGACTTCTGCCATGACCTTACTCAGCCCAACTAACTCATTGAAGGTTGTCGTACCGCGCTCAAGATCCACACCATCTGCACCGATGAAAAGCTGATCAAAGTCATATGATCTTAGAACAGATTCAGCGACTTGCCCTTGAAATGACTCTGAGTGGGCATCCCATGTACCACCCGTCATCAGCAATGTCGGCTCACTCTCAAGTTCATTAAGCGCGTTGGCTACAGTTAAAGAGTTCGTCATCACCACCAAACCACGCATGCCATCTAGTTGCTTAATAAGCGCTCCAGTGGTACTTCCGCTATCAATCACTATGCGATTATGTTCACGGATCAACTTAGCGGCCGCTTCTGCCAGTTCATTCTTACGAATCGAAACATTCTGGTTGAGCTCATCATTCATAACCTCTTTTGGCAAAGCTATTGCTCCACCATAGCGACGAAGAAGCTGGCCATTTTTTTCCAATGAAGCCAAATCCTTTCTAATTGTGACTTCAGAAGTAGAAAACTGAACAGATAATTCCTCGACACTGACTTCGCCTCTCTCATTAACCAGATTGGAAATAGCGTGTCTTCTTAGCTGTGTGTTTCGTTTCGACATTTATTAATTACTTTAAAGTTTCGAAGTGAAAGAAATTATAGTCAAGTCGAAACTTTTAAGTCCATTTATTTCGATCCAAAAAATTAATAAATAGCGAAGAAACCTTGTCCTAAGACAATTCTTAAGCAGTGATATTGAAATCATTCGGTGGTAGAATGCGCCACCTAAAAGAAAAAAAATTACAGAATTGACCGTTATTTTTTTGCAACTTACTGGCTATATCCTAGGTTAGTCACATAAATGCGGATTAATTGAGCATCAAGTTGGTCATAAAATGACTAAACTTATGAAAGACTTTCAGTTCTGGAGCCCATGAAATTATCGGCTACATTTATAAGTTGGCAGGCACTAAATGCCTAAATGTAACCCTTGCTTCAGACCAATAACCAACTTTCAAATTGTAAATATATCGACCGGAGAGTATCTTCCATGAAAAAGACCAAAATCGTATGTACGATTGGCCCTAAAACTGAATCTGTAGAGAAGCTAACTGAACTAGTAAACGCAGGCATGAACGTAATGCGCCTGAACTTCTCTCACGGTGACTACGAAGAGCACGGCACTCGTATCGCGAACTTCCGTAAAGTTATGGAAGAGTCTGGTAAGCAGCTAGCGATCCTTCTAGACACTAAAGGTCCTGAAATCCGTACGATCAAACTAGAAAACGGCGACGACGTTGATCTAGTAGCAGGTCAAGAGTTTACTTTTACTACTGACACAACTGTTGTTGGTAACAAAGACAAAGTTGCAGTAACTTACGCTGGCTTTGCTGCTGACCTAAACGTTGGTAACACTATCCTAGTAGACGACGGTCTAATCGAAATGGAAGTTATCGCAACTTCTGAAACTGAAGTTAAGTGTAAAGTTCTTAACAACGGTGCACTAGGCGAGAACAAAGGTGTTAACCTTCCTGGCGTTTCTGTAAACCTACCAGCTCTATCTGAAAAAGATAAGAACGACCTTAAATTTGGTTGTGAGCAAGGCGTTGACTTCGTAGCTGCTTCTTTCATCCGTAAAGCTTCTGACGTTCAAGAAATCCGTGAAGTACTTGCTGCAAACGGCGGCGAGAACATCCACATCATCTCTAAGATCGAAAACCAAGAAGGTGTTGATAACTTCGACGAGATCCTAGAGCTTTCTGACGGTATCATGGTTGCTCGTGGTGACCTAGGTGTTGAAATCCCAGCTGAAGAAGTAATCTTCGCTCAGAAGATGATGATCGAGAAGTGTAACCGTGCACGTAAGATGGTTATCACAGCAACTCAAATGCTTGATTCTATGATCAACAACCCACGTCCAACTCGTGCAGAAGCGGGTGACGTTGCGAACGCAATCATGGATGGTACTGACGCAGTAATGCTTTCTGGCGAAACTGCTAAAGGTAAGTACCCAGTTGAAGCTGTTACTATCATGGCTCAAATCGCGAACCGTACTGATTCTGCTCTTAAAGCTGAGCTAGGTTCTCGTCTAGACAGCCCACGTCTACGCATCACTGAAGCAGTATGTAAAGGCGCAGTAGACACAGCTGAGAAACTAGCTGCTCCACTTATCGTTGTTGCAACTGAAGGTGGTAAGTCTGCACGTTCAGTACGTAAGTACTTCCCAACTGCGAACATCATCGCTCTAACAACTAACACTAAGACAGCTGCACAGCTAGTTCTTACTAAAGGTGTTACACCAGTTGTTGTTGAGGCAATCGAAAGCACTGACGCATTCTACGTAGCGGGTAAAGAAATCGCTCTAGAATCTGGTCTTGGTAACAAAGGCGACATCGTTGTTATGGTTTCTGGCGCTCTAGTAGCTTCAGGTACAACGAACACAGCTTCAGTACACGTTCTATAAGAATTTAAGTACTTTCTCACCATTTGATAAAAAGAGGGCTTCGGCTCTCTTTTTTTTATATATTCCACTTGCTCCCATATTCAGTACGCTGTATTATCAAACAACTACCTCGGTATTTCGTACCGTTAAAATTCAATTAGTTTTATATAACAGCATTTTGAGTGAGTGAGGAGCAGATTGTGTCTAGCCCAACATTGACAGATAAAGTCGCAAAAATGATTTATCTGGATATCCTGAATGGCGAACTTAAGCCAGGACAAAAGCTTGTAGTTGCAGAACTAAAAGCTAAATACAACGTTGGGGCATCTCCTATCCGTGAAGCTCTAGTTCAATTATCTTGGACCAATTATGTCAACCTTGAACCTCAAAAAGGTTGCTGGGTTGCTTCAGTCACACTTGATGAGCTCACTGACCTATATCAGAGCTTGCGCTTTGTGGCGGCGGCACTGTTAAAACAAGCGATTGAGTCTGGCGATGAAAGTTGGGAGCTTGAAGTACTGACTTCATTCCATAAATTATCTCGCATCAAAAACTCTCAAGAGCGCTTCGATTGGACTGAATGGGAAGAGCGTCAGCATCAATTCCATGTATCGCTACTTGAAGGTGCGAAATCAAAGCAAATGTTCAACTTCTTCAATGATTTGATTAATCAGGTGAAACGCTACCGTTACTATGCTTTAGCAAATGGTTTGGACATCAGTGTTCTCGACCTTGACGAATATGAACACATAATGAAGCTTGTGCTTGCGAAAGATACAGACAAAGCCACTGAGATGTTTGAGAAGCACCTAAGCCGTTCGATGATGAATATTCAAGGCGTTATTGAACAGGCAGCCTAACTCGTCAAGATGTAAAAAAATCGAGCGTTTAAGCTCGATTTTTTATGCAACCTCATCCGTCGAATGACAAATTGAAACTTGGTTTCTACCCAGTGTTTTTGACTCATACAGAGCGATATCTGCGCACTTATAGCTACGGGTTCTATCAGAAAGCAAATCTGTTATTCCCGCACTGATTGTGACGGAAAGATCTGATGCCAGCTCAACAGCTACTCGCAACCTATTAATGGCAAGCTCCGCTTCGGCTAGACTCGTATGAGGTAAGATCACCGCAAACTCTTCCCCTCCAATACGAGCAATAAAGTCCGTATCTCGCAAGGTGTCTTGCAAAATAGCGCCCACCCTTTTGATGACCCTATCTCCTTCATCATGCCCTTGTTGATCATTCACTCGTTTGAAATGGTCAATATCTAATAAGGATAAACAGGTGGTTTGATCAGCATAACGCTCTAACAGCTTCGCATGATTTCGTAACTCTGATTCAAACTTTCTTCGATTCCATAGTTGAGTAAGTTCATCTTTTTCACTTAATACTCGTAACCTTTCCTCGAGCTTTTTTCGCTCTGAGATGTCTACGAAGGAGCTGATGTAATAGCTAACACGCCCAGACTTGGCCAGCACACTTTGAATCCGCAAGATTGCTGTAACCGATTCTTCAGAATCAGGTTTTGCGAAAGCAACCTCTCCTTGCCAATAATGCGCATTAGCGACTTGTTCAAATATCTCAAGAAGTAAGTCAAGCTGAGCCTCTCCAAGTAACTTGACTAAGCTGTTCTTGGAGCTGATTTCACTTTGAGTCACACCAGTTAGATCGACAAACTCGTCATTGACCATTATGGCCCGATGGTTTCGATCTGAAATGATCACCGCAGACATGCCACTAAGTGCTGCGCGGGCAAGTTGGCTTTCAATACTGCGCTTACGATAGTGAATAACTAACCAAGTTGCCGGTACCACGAATGCCAACATCAGCAGTATCACTAATGATGCTTGTTGAACTAAATCAGAAACATCTCGCTCGGTTAACGCATCAAGTTGCTCAGGGCTAACCTGAATCACTAAGTAAAGACGTTGTTGTGGAGACCAAGAAATCTCGTTAAATGCCGTTAAATAACCATTTTCAAGTAGGTACCCAAACTGCTCACGTTGGACGCTGCTCCAGGTGATAGGGAATGAAGCGGGCACATTGTATTGTTTTCGACTTTCAATTAAATCGCCAAACAATTTACTTTGATTTTCACTCGCAAGATAAAAACCGCTCTCTCCCACTAACTCAGGACTAAAGATCTCATCTGGGGAATAGCTTAGTCGGGAGGCCAAATACCAGACATCAATATTAACGACCAAATAACCCGTTTTAACGCCTTCAACAAACACAGGAGTAAAGAGTCTTAAGGTTGGCTGATATGGGATCACCAACTCTCCATTCTCGCGCTCTAAATCGATACTGGAAGCTCCGACTTGATTCTCAGGTAATGCTGCCGCTTGCTGAAAATACGACGTATGGGACACATTACTTAGAGTGTCAGGCAGGCTAACTCGATTGTCACTGTATCGATAATTCACCTGGAGCTGTTCTACTCCTTGCAAATTTATATAGCGAATCTGCGTATACCAACGCTGGTTCAACGCGACAGATTGCCATACTTCCTCGATAACTCTCTTGTTTTCTACCGTTGGAGATTGGACATAGTCATATAGGTTTCGACTATGGGAAAGCAGTTCAATAATTGAAAGAAATTGACTGTGAAAAGAAAGATATTCGCGCTCGCTATAAGCCAACTGATGCACAGCTTGCTTAGCCGTTTGGCTGATCATCTGCTCTTTTAGCTGATGAAAGCGCTGAAAGTAGTAAGTGGTTACTATCAACATAAAGAAGAGAGTAGTTGCTAATAAATACGAAAATACATATTTATGACGCATTTTTTAACTACTCCTAATCCTTTGGCTGATTAGTATACCACTTACCTTACAATGGATTAAGGATTAGACGAATAATTCATAACAATTATATTAATAGCTATTAATCTAATCGGTAAATTACATCCACGCGATCACGAATAACAATGGTCGAATCTTGATAAGTATTCGATTCTGCTTTCGAATCCATCGCCATTGAGCGCATTAACACAGGCTGAGAACTTGGCATGTTGTAGTCGATGCGCCACACACCTTTAAGTTCTTTATCAAACCCCTCAGCAAGAAAGTCAGCTTTATTGTTAGCATCTTTTATCGCAGCCATTCGAGCCTGATCTTGATATTTTGCCGGCTCTTTTACCTTAAGTTGGATATTATCGACTTGGTTGATTCCCGCATTAAGCGCGGTATCTAAATATCGATTGAGTTTGTCGAGCTCATTAACCGTAACATTCACTGTACGACTTGCGCGATAACCAACCAGCTCTGGCTTACCTTTCTTAGGGTAGTGATATTGCGGAGAAATATAGAGATTTGAACTAGTAATGCTATCGCCTTGAACACCTTGCGCTTTTAACGCTGTCAGAAAGTCGGAGACGACTTTATCGACCGATTGCTTTGATTGCTCTGCCGTCATGGTTGTTTCAACGACTCTCACCGTAAATTGCGCCATATCCGGCTTAGCAACAACTTCACCATACCCGGTTGTGACGAGATGAGGGAAATCTGGCGTATTAGCCAATGCGCCAAAACTCAGAGTAGTTAATGACAATGCCGCAAGAACAGATGGAAATGCTTTCATACTAAATCACCCTATCGGATTAACTGCATACATCATAGGTAACGAACTAACTTTGACCAAGCATTCGGAGCTGTCCTGACAAAGAATTTACTCAACCTACTTTGGCAACTTCTCGTGACTATATTCTACGATTGCTTGAGTTACCTGTTGTAAGATTCCTGTCTCTAACTGCCAATGGTGCCAATACATTTGGAAACTCAATTGAAAACCAGGCATAAGATCCACCAACCGTCCATCGGCCAACTCTTGAGCAATTTGCAATCTTGGGATTAAGCAGTAAGCCACACCTAACAAGGCAAGGTTCACAAACGCTTCCGAGCTCGCGACATGGTGATGAACAACCGCCTCAGGGGAAAGATTGAAGTGCTGTTTTAGAAACAGATGGTGCATTCTATCGTATTGATCATAAGAAACAGCTGGCGCCAGCTTCAACGCTTCACGGGTAACCCCTTTAGCAAAATAGCGATCAGCAAATTCAGCGTTTGCCACGCATACATAATCCATTCGCCCCAAGTATCGACTTTCACACCCCAATAGCGAAGCAGCTTCCCAACTGATCGCGCCAGTCACCTCGCCTTTTCTTAATTTATCTAACGTACGATCTTCAAGGTCGACAGATAAGTTAAACTCGACTTTCTTTTGTTTCATGATTGGTGTCAGAGCAGGAAGAAGCCAAGTCGCTAGACTATCGGCATTGGTCGCTATAGATACTTGAATAGGTCGTTCGCTTTCACTGTTAGTGAGTTCAGGCAAAACTTCACGCTCAAGCAGTTGGACGCGATGGTAAAACCCCATTAACTGCTTGCCAGTCACAGTTAACCGCAGCGGCTTTTCTCGGATCAGGACGGGTTTGGCAAGAAATTTTTCCAATTGCTTGATACGCTGAGACACGGCGGATTGAGAGATACATAGCTCGCTTGCCGCTCGTTCAAAACTCCCTTGGCTAATCACGGACTCCAGTGCTTCGATCCACTTATAGTCTAACCCTCTCATGCTTCCCTTACCTATCAAACCCAAACTAGATTATTATTAGAAAGATTAATATTACATTAAAATCATTAATTTCACTTATTTTCCCACTTTGAATATCTTGCTTCTACCTTACTGAATTAACCTACATTTGGAGAAGTAGACGTGAATATCTGGCTAGTTTTACAAGGGTTTGGGCTAGGCGCCAGTATGATCATACCGATCGGTGCACAAAATGCTTTTGTATTAAACCAAGGAATTAAGCGACAGCACCATATCACTACAGCAACAATATGCAGTCTGCTCGATACGCTGTTTATCTCTTTGGGCATCTTTGGTGGCGGCGCTCTATTGGCTCAAAATACCCTTTTGCTTACCTGCGTCACTATTGGCGGCATTGCCTTTCTTATCACCTATGGCGTGATATCACTACGAAGCGCATTTCGTCATGACTCACTCCTCAAGCATGCTAGTGAAGTGAGTTCACGAGGGCGCAAAGCAGTCATCGCAGGTGCGCTTGCCGTCACAGTATTAAACCCGCACTTATATTTAGATACAGTAGTGATTCTGGGATCAATCGGCGGCCAGTTCACTGGTGATGATCGAATTGCCTTTGCATTAGGTACTATTCTCGCTTCATTTGTCTGGTTCTACTCCCTATCTCTGGGTGCAGCAAAATTGGCCCCTACGCTATCGCGACCAAAAGTCAGAAAAGGAATAGACCTAGCTGTAGCGCTAATGATGTTTAGCATCGCCTCTATTTTGCTATCAGAGCTATTCGCATAAAGGAATATATAATGGAAACCCTCGAGCAACTTTATCGATATAACATCGACTTGCTGACGCAGCTCGATATTCAGTTCACCCAATGGCAACATGAGCCAATTTTGGACTTCGCGACAGATATTCTCGTCGCCAAGCGACTTGGCTGGACAGGTACCCACAGTAAGAGTTTGTTTCTCAAATTGAAGGGAGGAGGATATGCTCTGTACCTAACAGAAAAAGATAACAGACTCGATGGCAAGTTGATTAAGTCTCTACTAGGAAAAAGACCGTCTGTATGTGGAGATCAAGAGATGACTGAACAACTGGGCTGCGTGCCAGGTGCTGTCTGTCCATTTGGTATTCCTGCAGAGATCCCCATAATAGTGGATACTGGGCTTTATCAAACAGAAGAGCTGCTTTATACCCCAGCCAAACCAGAGTTCACCATTGGTTTCTCCGGTAGCTATCTGAAGCGCCTTCTAGACCACATCGAGAATAGAGTCTTTGAACTCTCTACTTAACAAAAAAGCGAGGCTAAATGCCTCGCTTTTAAGCTTGAGAGCTTTGAATTAAGCGTCTACTTTGTTTAGGTGAACATCCATTTGTGGGAATGGAATTTCGATACCTGCCGCATCAAGCGCTTCTTTAATTGCTTGAGTCGAGTCAAAGTATACGTCCCAGTAATCAGACGTCTTACACCAAGGACGGACAACGAAGTTAACAGATGAATCTGCAAGAGCTAGAACACCAATTTGGATATCAGGGTTCTTCAAAATACGCTCATCTTTTTCTAGAGTTTCACGGATCACTTGCTTAGTTTGTTTTAGATCGGCGCTGTATGACACTCCAATCACCAAATCCACACGGCGTGTTTCGTGACGTGAATAGTTAGTAATCGCGCCGCCAATAACAGAAGAGTTTGGTACTACAACCATTTTGTTGTCTGGTGTTTTTAGTACAGTCTGGAAGATTTGAATGGCTTCCACGCTACCAGCAACACCACCAATTTCGACGTAATCGCCAGATTTGAACGGACGGAATGCTACAATCAATACGCCAGCAGCAAAGTTTGAAAGTGATCCTTGAAGAGCAAGACCAACAGCAAGACCTGCCGCACCGATAACAGCAACCACAGACGCCGTTTGAACACCCAGACGACCCAACGCCGCGATCAATACAATAACGAATAGCAAGTAACGAACAAGGCCGTGAATAAACTCAACAACCGCCTTATCCATATTTTTCTTGTCTAAAACCTTAGCAACGCTATTTGCTACCGCTTTAACAATAATGTTACCGATGAATAAGATTAGAACAGCAGAAATAATGTTTATACCATACTGAACTAAAAGATCAGAGTTCGCCGTTAACCATTTTTCCGCGTGGCTTAATCCGTCAACTAGGGGAGTTTCAATTCCCGTTGATTCACTTGCCATATTTGTATCCTCTAAAAATGTAATGGTTCTATGAACCAAACTGCTTTCTATTACTAATTAACCTTGACTCGCTTATCCATTCACTGAAGCAATGTCATTTTTTTGGCACGATATCTCATTTTTTGCCATTCTCAAAGTCATGTTTTTGCAAAGAGATTAAAAACAAAGGTTTATCAGAAAACTCTGATATCGGCTTGTTACAGATTACGCAAAGGTTTTACATTACGCCAGAAATTTTACGCCATTACATAGTGATTAACGAGCTAAGTATCAGATATAAAAAAACCCGCTCAATGAGCGGGTCTTTCTGTAACAGAGTAGAGACTAAATTATAGTACGTCTACTGCGTTTAGGTCTGCGAATGCTTTCTCAAGACGAGTAACCATAGAAGCTTGACCAGCACGTAGCCATA
>NZ_CFHWOM010000068.1:0-16545 GCF_984391705.1 Vibrio sp.
CTTCGGCCGTGTAACCGTCCGTCGTTGGCGCAAGGTTCACCACCACTGGCGCTTCCGTTTCATTCGAAAGCGATACAGTGAACACCGCGTCGGTGCCTTCATTCACGTCGCCACCGCCCGTGACGGTAAGCTCAGGCTTATCGTTGTCTGGTGTACCTGGACCTGGACCCGTACCGTCGTCTTTGATGGTCGCCGTACCCGTTGGATTGCCTATTAGACCATCAACAGCCTCGACAATAAGATCAAACGTCTCATCCCCTTCATAGATATCATCATTATTTGTAGGTACTGTCACCTCAATTGAAGTGACGCCCTGAGGTATCACAACCGTTCCATCAGGGTTAACAGGAATGATCGTGCCATCAGGCGTGGTTACGACGATACTACCAATATCATCATTTTCAGCGCTGTCGGTAACCAGTGTCAGCTTAATAATTGTGTCTTGATTAGAAGGCTTATCCAGATCAACTGTAAAAACAGCATCATTGCCCTCATTAACATCACCACCACCACTAACACTCAATTCAGGAATTGGGTCTACAGCAATATTAATGGTAATGGTATCTGTTCCACCGTTTCCATCATCCACTGTTACTTCAAAACTATCTGAACCATCAAAGTTTTCATCAGGAGTATACGTCCACGTACCGTCTGGGTTAACGGTAACTTCACCATTGCTCGGAGGCTGACTTTGAGTGAATGTCAGTTCATCACCATCTGGATCTGTTGCTACCAACTGGCCATTAACTGGAGTGTCTTCCTCGGTAGTAACTTGAATATCATCACCAAGTGGCGTTGAATTGCCATCAACGAATACAGGAGGCTGTTGTAGAGTTTGGTATTGCTCAAGTAAAGATAGGCTTTGCGTTTCAGAAAGTCCCAAAGAAGCAAGACCTTCGGTCACAAATTCCGTTGAAGCTAGGGTTTCTGAACCATCGCGAGAAATCGTTCCAGATTCAGTTAAACTAGATCCACTTTGACCACCAGCAGCAGTTGCAAAGTCTTCCCCAAGTTGAGTTGGGTCTTGACCTTCTTCAAGAGCTGCAAAAATATCTTCTAATTCACTAGTGATATCTTGAGGGATACCATCTTCAGAAATTATTTCAGCACTTAACTGTGGTTTTCCGTTAAAGAAGACATCCTGATTATTTAGAACGACTTCACCTTGCTTCGGTAATTCACCTTCAAGCAACACTCGTACGTTACCATTAGTATCGATTACAACTATTTGACCACTAGCTAAATTGCTTAACGCCACGTATGCACCAAAACCCATAATCGAGCCCCTAATCCTTTACTACCTGTATCGTTTTGTTTAAAACGACAATAAATTGGCAATTTTACCATTCACAATCTGTATAAATTAACATTATTGATAAATTAGCAAAACTAAAATTTTGTACACTCAACATGTTTATTGAAAAACTTGTTTCATTTTATAAACGCAAATGTTGAATCAAGATCTCAATTGTACCAACTATTAAACAGAACATCGTCCCGTCATATTGATATATATAACTGCCTCACAAAAGTATAAAGATCACTATTTTTTAACAATTTAAATAACCTTTCTATTAGTCATAGTCATGATTTAGTGTTACTTTATTGACGCTTACGTTGGCTATATCTCAAAAATGAGACTATAAATTGAGTAATATCCATCGCACAACAGCATGTTGAGGAGAGTTAAAGTGAATTGGAATAAGTTGAAAGTACTAAGTTGCGCTATTGCACTTAGCTTTCCTGCACACAGTCAAACATTAGAACAAGCGGTCGCTTACACGATTACGCATAATCCAAAGGTCAAAGCTTCTTATAATGAATTTCAGAGTAAGGTGTACGACTCTGAAGCATCATCGGGTGCATACTTACCTAAAGTTGACCTTGACGCAGGCATTGGTTACGAAAAGGTTGATTTGGCTTCTGGCACAGAAAACGAATTGACTCGTAAAGAAGCGACTCTTTCCCTAACTCAGCTAATCTGGGATGGTTCAGCAACGCTTAACGATATGGACCGAACCGCGGCAGACGCTGAGTCGGTTCGCTACCAACTCCTCGCTGATGCTCAAGACATTGCTCTGGAAGTGACTAAAATCTACCTCGATGCAACTAAAGCATATGAAGTGTTAGCGCTTTCAGAGAGCAATCTTGCCGTACATAAAGATATTTATCGCGATATTAAAAAGCGTGTAGATTCAGGAATCGGTTCAACTGCCGACATGTCTCAAGTTGAAGCTCGACTAGCAAAAGCACACGGAAACCTTCTAGCAGCGCAAAACAATCTATTTGATGTACATACACAATTTAAGCGTATTGTTGGTCAAGCGCCTCAAGGGTTAACTTTCCCTCGAGCTGACCAAAACGCAATACCTTTCACCGTTGATGACGCTCTAGACGACGCTTTCAATAATCACCCTGTAATCAAGATCGCTCAAGCCGATGTTGATTCAGCGCGTTTTCAATTTGAACAGACCAAAGGCGTTAACTTCCCGACCTTGTCCATCGAAGCAAACCAAACATGGCGTGATGATGCAGGCGGTATTGAGGGATCGAGTGAAGAATTTTCGGCAATGCTTCGCATGAGATACAATCTCTACAACGGTGGCTCGGACTCAGATCGAACAGATAGTGCAGCCTACCAGTTAAACAAAGCTAAAGATTTACGCAATTACACGTTCCGTACCGTTGAAGAAGGACTGCGTTTATCGTGGAGTGCCCTAGACTTAACGGTTCAACAAAAAGAATTTCTTGCCGATCACGTCGACTCTGCGTCTGACACCGTTATTGCCTACGAGAAACAATATAAGCTTGGTAAGCGTACTCTTCTCGACTTGTTGAACACTGAGAACGAGTTATTTGAAGCGCGTAAAGGTTATTTAGACGCTAAATACGATGAGCAATATGCGAAGTATCGTGTCATGAACGCAACTGGTGGTTTACTTTCTGCATTACGTGTAGATACGCCAGACGAATGGAACGAGGCGGTGGACTACTAACATGAAAAAGCTAGCATTATCACTATTAATTACGACTGTATTCGTAAGTTCTAACAGTTTTGCTGAGGATGAATACGACTACATAGAGACGCCGGTTCCTAATCAAATAGACGATTTGATGGATGATGACAAAGATGGCGTAATCAATGCGCGTGATCTTTGTCCTCAGACCCCAGCTCGTTCAGAACTAGACAATGATGGCTGCGGCACTTACATTAACACGTCTGAGAAAATTGACTTACATATTTTGTTTGCGAATGACTCTGCTGAAGTCCAGCCAGTTTTCATGACTCAGGTTCGTGAGCTTGCTGACTTCTTAGAAGAGTACCCATCTACTACTGTGGAACTTCAAGGGTTCGCAAGTAAAGTTGGGCGTGCGGACTACAACTTAGAGCTCTCTAAGCGAAGAGCAGAAGCAGTAGAAAATCTATTGTTAAGTTACTACATTGACCCAAGCCGCGTTCACATTGTTGGCTTCGGCGACACCAATCTATCTGTCGAAGGCAATGACGAATACGCACATGCGCAAAACCGTAAGGTGGTTGCAAGTGTTATTGGCCATAAAGGACATGTTAAAGAAGAATGGTCAATCTTCACGAAGATTGAAAAATAAAGAAAAGGGAGCTTAACGCTCCCTTTTTATTTCTGATTTTTCCCTATCAGTGCTACTCTATCGCCGATTGTAATTAAGAGAATAACCTCATGAGCAAATTAACTGCAGACATCGAAGCAAACCTTGAGCTTTTTGTTGCCGGAACCAAAGAAAACAAATTGGTTTGGGGCTTACGTAATGAAGAAGGCTGGCTATCATGTGACTCTACTGAGTTTGAAAATAGTGAAGTAATGCCATTCTGGTCAGCGAAAGAAGACGCAGAGGCTCACAATGTTGAAGAGTGGGCAGATTTCGAGGTTCTAGAGATTCCTCTAGATATTTTTGTTGAAGATTGGCTACTGACTTTAGCTGAAGACGGTGTTTTAGTTGGTACGAACTGGAATGCTACGCTTGAAGGCCGAGAGATGGAACCAAGTGATTTAGCAAAACTGTACCTAGCTTAATTTCTGATAGCGCTCAAATGGGCGCTTTTTTTAGCTCAAAACAATTCCACATACATCGCAATTTCTCCACCTTTAGAAAACCATATATTGTGCGCTAATACTTCTTAGCACTAAAATGACGTTAAACAGAACAAAAACTATAACTATGAAACGTCTATTTACTAGGTTAACACTCGCTACACTGCTATTTTCACCTTTATCATTCGCACAAGATGATCTCGCTAGCTGGGAGCAGGCCTATAGCGAAGTGCTCGCTAAAGATGATCAACGAGCATTAGCCATGCTGCAAGACCGATACAACGCGCTTGCGCCTGGCATAGAAAAGCTCTATATCAGCTCCAAAATCCATGGATTTATGATTTTGCGTGGACACCCATACCACGGGAACCAAATTCCGCATAATGAACAGTACTCTAGATTAGAGCAGACATTTATCTCAGCTTTAAACAGCGAAGAGCACCTTAAGTTTGAAGCCGCTAAACAAGGCTATTTAACTCTTTTAAAATATGCGACAGAGACAAACCAAATCGATGGTAAGGTGCTATTTGAATACCACCTATGCAGGACGTTAAACAAACAAGGACAATTCCACAAGGCTGCTTTATATTGCTCATCACTTAGTACACACCTCGATGACAGCAGACTCACTACATTACCTAAATACAAAGCGCTCAGAGTGATCGCCAACAACTTCGAGTACATCGGAGATTACCGTAACGCGTTAAAAGCATATCAAGATTACTTAGCAATAATACCTAGCCATATTGATCCATCGGGTGTTTACAATGACGCTTCACTATTACTGAAAAACTTAGGCAACCTCCCCCTCGCAAAAGAATACGCAAGCATAGCTCTAAAACTACGCAGCGAGTCTTCTAGTGAATTACTCTTGGCACAAACCCACCATAGCATGGGGGATATTCTACTCAGCGAAGGCGATTATAGTGCAGCTATCCATCACTTTACTCAATCGCAGAAAATTCTAGAGCGATACAACCACATCTATGGTCTAACCTATGCATTGCTTGGACTTGGAAAAGCAAACATCGCACAAAAAGAGTTCAAGAAAGGAAACAAATTCCTACTTGAAGCATTAGAAAATGCATCTGTTCAAGGTAACGATCAAATCAGGGGAGACATCTACCTCACGCTTGCCCACTCTTATCAACAACAAGGAATGTATATTCGGGCTGAAGATTTCGCCAATAATGCGATAACGTTAGCTAACGCGGTAGGAAGCGTGCCTCTGAAAGGATACGCCCTTAAAGCATTAGCCGACATTGCTGAAGCACAAGGACAATACCAGAAGTCTTTACGTTACTACCAAGACTACGTTACTGAAGAACTCAATAAGCGAGATAAGCAGCATCAGTCGGCTTACTTGGCCCTAGATGTAGCCCAAAAAGAGTATATTCAACAGCTACAACATTCTGAGTTACTTGATAAAAATACTCTCTTACATAAACAACTCGAGCAGTATAAATCTCTGTTTTATATTTTCGCCTCAGGTTGTAGCGCATTAATTGGGCTCCTCATATTCTCTTCATACTCGAGGCGCAAAGCGCTTAAGCTAGCTGAGATAGATTCCGTTACTGGCGCTCGTAATCGAGCCGCAACCATTCGAGATATTAAAGCTTTACCTCGATTAAATGATACCCGACTTAAACACTTGGTGGTTTTGCTAGACCTAGATGACTTTAAGCAGATTAACGATTTATATGGTCATCCTACAGGGGACAGAGCGCTAACACGTATCTCAGAGGTGATTTTTTCACAATGTGGTAAGCACGATATTTTCGGGCGCTTAGGCGGTGAAGAGTTTGTGGTTGTCATGACAAAGGTAGATGAGTTGGATGTCAGTGACAGAGTTGACCAACTACATAAGTCCATTGCGATGGCATTCTTTCGTTCTGAAAGCAATGAGAAGCTAAACGTAACGGCTAGCTTCTCATATTTGGCCACATCAAAATCACTATCAGATTTCGACGAGCTCTATTCAATTCTTGACCAAGCTCTCTATCAAGTAAAACAAACTGGCAAAAATCAAACCATCGATGCGTTTAACGAACCTATTTATCTTGAGAGCGCTGCTTGCTCACCAACTCAGCCATGATTGATTCACTATTAGTTAGGTAGTCGTTTAAACCTATTTTACGTAGTTCACACGATGGGCAATCTCCACACCCGTCGCCAATAATACCGTTGTAGCAAGTCAGTGTTTTTTCACGAACAAGCTGCAACGCATTATACTGATCAGCAAGTGCCCACGTTTCGGCCTTGTTCAACCACATTAGTGGCGTCTCAATGTCGAAAGTTCGATCCATTCCCAATACAAGCGCATTATTCATAGACTTAACGAACTCGTCTCGGCAATCTGGATAACCTGAAAAGTCTGTCTCACAAACGCCTGTAATGACTGACTGAGCCCCGATCTGATACGCGTAGATACCCGCAAGCGTTAAAAACAAGATGTTGCGACCAGGGACAAAGGAATTTGGCAGTCCGTTTTCTTGCAGTTCGTGTGACACTGGAATGTCATCACGAGTCAACGAACTGATTGCAAGTTCGTTTAATAAACCAACATCCATGATCTTATGTGCCTTAACACCCAGCTCATTTGCTAAGCTCTTAGCTACTTCAATCTCTAGCTTGTGACGCTGTCCATAATCAAATGTGATTGCATGCACCTCATCAAACTCTTTTAGCGCCTTGACCAAACAAGTCGTAGAGTCTTGACCGCCACTAAATACAACAACTGCTTTTCTCATCATGACTTTCCTTTAGGCAATACTTAAATACTTATGAGTTTGGATCGATAAACGCCAGTTGCGCTTAACACACACATCAATACACAGCTGTGTCGCTCGTGGCTTTTGGCTAATCGGTTGCAGTGCAATGACCGCGGTATCACTTACATTCGCGCGTTCGATTAACTCGTCGAGTTGGTCGATATCTTTTTGAGTCGCGACTGGATGTTTAATTTCGTTAGCTCGAACAAGCGCAGAATCAAGCACAGGCAATTTGCCTTTCATTGCCACCTTTGGTGACACTGTCACCCATGTTTTCTCTGTGGCGCGAACTTCAGAGGTTCCACTGGTTTCAATTTGACACTGGCATCCAATGCTTTCAAAAGCTTGTGTAAGAGGGATTAAGTCGTAGATACAAGGCTCACCACCCGTAATCACGATGTGTTTAGCCGTATACCCTTGATTAAGGTATTCGTTAACGATGCCTTCTGCCGTAGATCTGCACCATGTCGGAGAGTCTTCTGTTTTGGCCATAATCTTGGAGAAGCTTGTTTCATCTTGTGGTGTCGCATCCCAAGTCTGCTTAGTATCACACCAAGCGCAACCTACTGGGCATTCTTGTAGACGAACAAATACTGAAGGTACGCCAGTAAAGACCCCTTCCCCCTGAATTGTTTCAAACATTTCGTTAACTTTATACAACTTACTCTCAGCCTAACTTATTCGCAAAACTTGCAGGACGGAGACCTTAAATGACCTAGATAAGAAGGTCAACCTATTCATAAATTGATCATTACTTAACGAACCTATATCCTGCCAATCTTTTGATTTTTGTTTTTTCATTTTAGGTAAGTTATGTACAAACTCATTGCGCTTGACTTGGACGGTACTCTTTTAACGAGTGACAAGACTATAAGCGAAAACACCAAGCAAGCTATCGCTCGTGCTCGCGAAAAGGGTATAAAAATTGTACTCGCATCAGGTCGACCTCTAGATGGTATGTCTAGCCTCCTCGATCAATTGGATTTGGTTAATCACAACGAGTTCGTCGTCTACTTCAATGGTTCGATGGTTAAGGAGCTCGGTAGCGATAAAGTCATCCACCAAGCGATTCTAAATGGTAAGCAAGCGAAGAAAGTGGCTAATCTTGCAAACGAGTTGGGACTGTTTTGCCATGCTTTCAGCACTGAGTATGGGCTAATTACACCAGAACAGAATGAATTCACGGATATCGAATCTACAATCAATGGTGTGCCTGTAACAGAGATGTCATTTGATGCTATAGCGGACGATCATCCTATTGTTAAAGCAATGATTGTTGGAGAACCTCGTAAGCTTACTGAAGCAATCAAGAATATCCCTGCAGAACTACACCGTGAATTTACGATCGTTCAAAGCGCGCCCTTCTTCCTTGAGTTTCTCAATTTAGATAGCAATAAAGGGATAGGTATTCAGGCTATATGCGAATATCTAGCGATAGATTCTACGGACGTAATCTGCGTGGGCGATGCCGAGAATGACCATCATATGATCGAATATGCGGGGCTTGGGGTTGCGATGAACAATGCGATGCCACAAACCAAAGCAATCGCTGATTACATTACCGATAGCAACAATGACGATGGCGTTGCTAAAGTCATCGACAAATTTATTCTCAACTTATAATGATAGATTGGCAATTAATACACCCGTATTAGTTGCCAGTTTTATCGTTACGACAAAAAGTTTTATCCATAAAAAACATAACCTTAAACGACACATACCGAGGAGATTGATAGTATTAGGTCTGTTCCTATTTATACAGACTAGACCTATGTTTTCCAATCTTTCAGTTAAAAAGAAAATCGTATTTCCGGTTTTCCTGATTATTTTTCTCTTTAGTGCGAGCTCCATCCTCAATGTTCTGACGTCTCAGAAGCAGGCTCAAATATCTCGGTCAATTCAACAAGATTACCTCCCAGCACTCTTTACAATTGAAGACGCCTATCGCGATCTCTACCAGGCAACGTCTGCAGTTCAAGGCTTGGTTTTAGCCTCATCCTCTAAAGAGATCGAGCATCACATGTTCGAGTACAAAGACAACGCATATAAAGCCTTACCAAGAATGCGACACGCTATGGAGTTGGTGGAGCTTGAACTATTACCAAAATCAGCCTCTCGCGAAATTGAAATCTTAGTCCAACTTGGCCAGCAATGGCTAGCAAGTTACGAACAGTTCATCGCACTCCCTCAATCACAATGGTCAAGCCATTATGAGCAAAACAAGCAACTGTTTGAACGCCAATTCATTACTGTACGCAAGCAGCTCAATATCGTCAAAGACATCATTGAAGAGGCGAGAACAAAAGCGCAAGACATGAACTCCGCAGCTCAAAAGCGCGCCGAACTTACGCTTGAAGCGGGCACAGTGTTAGTCATTCTTCTTGCCTTGATGACATGTTGGTTTTTAATTAAAGCTATAGTCAAACCGATAGAACACATCACAGCCGCAATGAGCGAAATATCTTCTGGTGATGGAGACTTAAGCCAACGCATCAATACACACTCAAGAGATGAAATTGGACAGCTCGGCCAAGCGTTCAATCTATTCGCCACTAAAATTCAAACAACTATTGAGCAAGTGATTGATACGACACAGTCAATTCGTGGAGAGATGACCCACCTCTCTACCGTCACTCACTCTATTTCAGAATCTACCAATCAGCAGCAACGTGAAAGTGAACTAGTGGCAGCTGCAGTACATCAAATGCAAGCAACTAGCCAGTCGGTAAGCGACAACGCACGAGATGCCGCAAGCGCTAGTACCAGCGCAGATCAAGAAGTGCAAGCAACTAACCTGGTACTAAATTCAACCGTTCAATCCATTCGCGAACTCGCTAATGATGTCGATAACGCTAGCCATGTTATTCACACTCTTGATCAAGACGTGGGTAACATTGCCTCTATATTGGATGTGATTTGCGGTATTGCCGAACAAACAAACTTACTTGCACTGAATGCAGCCATTGAAGCAGCGAGAGCGGGAGAGCAAGGGCGTGGCTTTGCGGTAGTCGCTGACGAAGTGCGCTCTTTAGCAAGCCGAACTCAGCAAAGTACAGGCCAAATTCAATCCATGATTGAGCGATTACAATCGGGTGCCGAGCAAGCTGTAAAAGTGATGCAAGCAAGTAAAGAAAGCAGCGAGGGAACGATCCACTCCGCTAGCAGTGCAACAGAGTCGCTACAAGAAATATTGTCTGCTATCGCTCGAATGAGTGAAATGAACACGCAAATCGCTGCTGCTGCGACTCAGCAAAGCACAGTAAGTGAAGACGTAAATACAAACATTCAAAAAATAGCACTCAACAGCAATGATATGGTTGAAACTGTGGATACCGCAGAGCAATCTCTGAAATCTCTTAGCTCGCAATGTGAAAGACTAGATAAACTGGTATCACAATTTAAGTGCTAAGAAAAAATAGGCTGCATTACGCAGCCTGTATTGTTCGGCGAACTGTCAAAACAAATAGCAAAATTAATACTGGATATCGAAATACTTCAACCGCAAGCGTGAGCATTGTACTTGTGGAAACTATGTTTGCTGCCAAAGAAATCGCAACGTTCACAGCCAATAATACCATGGTCAACAAGTAAACCGTCTTACTAGAAGCCACCCCCTCACTCTCCTTAAGTGTGAAGAGCAATATGATCACTGTTGCTATAATTGCAAACCAGTACGCAACTACAGGGCTTGGCCAAAACATCCCCATAACAACGCACATTGCTAGCAACATAAACCAGACGATTTTTGACGATAGCAATTCAACAGCATTCACATCAGGTTTACCGTCAAGTCGGATGATATGCCATGAGCACAAGAAACCTAATAATGCACCGCTTAAGATATCTAGCATAAATGCTGAGCCTGTATAGAATTTAGCAAGCCCTAGCCATAGGATAATCGCAGAGAATCCAACTGAAAGTTGGTTGAATGAAAGTTTGTTTTCTGCGTTGAGAATCAATACTCCAATGCACAACCAAATTGCAGCAGGTGTACTTGGGAAGCTATATCCGTATGTTTGCACTAACTCAACGGCAGGAAGATAAACATGTGGACGTGGGAACGCGAATCCCTGCTGTGCAACCAAACTCATCAACGAGGTGACTGTTACGGCAAAAAAGATCTTATAGGTAAAATGTTTGCCATACCGGAGGTAAACAAGGGGCAACAGAATGATCAATAAAAATGGTTCCGCAAGCAAGTTCCCCCCCATGATCATGCCTCTTACAGAGTCTCGTATACTATCAGGCAGTGACAAGATTATATGCTGAAACTCAAGCATCCAACCTAACTCAACCTGATTAAAGCTTGGTGCGGCTTCAACCAAGTTTCCTACATAGAGAACAGATTGATCCGTTGCCTTCTGAGTGATTTCAGTCACCCACTCCATTTGCTCTGGAAATCGATACTCATTCGCAGGGATGTTTCTCGGGTCAACAAGCATGGCTGAAGAGATTTCTATCCCATAATGTGGGGCAAACCAGATAGGCAACTCAAAGCCATCATGGATGTTGTTAAACTGAAAAGAAACGATATCTGACTCAGAAACACAATCATAGAATATCGCGTCTTTAGTTCGACCTAATACGCCATTGATATTAACGACAAGGCCTGTCTCTTCCCATGTCTCTCTCTGCGCCGAGATAGCCGGATCTTCTCCCGCTTCAACGCGCCCTGCTGGTAAAGAGAGTTTCTTGGTTATGATTTCGTGTACCATCACTAATTTGTTATCAGCGCGGATGATACACGCTGCGCCTTTAACATCAGGTGCTGGCTCTTGCGCATAGCCTGAAAATGAAATCATGCTTAGCAATAAAAACACAAAGCGGCTAAGCAGTTGAACATTAATACTCATTACTTCTATTATCTTCCTATTGGTTTACGTAGCCAGTTAATATGGCTGACGAAACCTAGCTGTTGATAGAGACGATTTGCTGGCTGGTTGAAGTTCCAAACTTCTACAAACATCTCTTTCACTCCATATTCTTCAAATCGCTTCTCTAGTTTTCCACACAGTGCTTTCGCGACACCTTCTTTTCGATACGGAATCAAAACGTAAAGCTCATCAACACTCCCCATTTGAACTGGTTTGCTCACTGTGGAGATCAACTCACAAAAATGCCCTGTAATAAATCCCACAATTGTTTCTTCTACACAAGCCACAAAGACTAAGCAATCGGGGTTATCTAAGTAACGAGCAATGCTCTTTTCCTGCTCTATTTCATTAGCTGTTTTAAAGTACTCAGGGTTTTGTTGATGATGTTCATCATGAAGCTGATACATAAGCTCGTTGAGCTGTTCAAGATCATTCTGATTGGCCGCTCTTATACTAAAGGGGTGCATAGATATTTTTGTGAAGCGAATAAAGTAACAGTGTGATTGTTTCTTCAAGAATTATCAACAAAAAAGCCCTCTAAGGTAAGAGGGCTAGGCGTAAATCATAGTACATTCTCGTTTATGACTCGTTATAGCTGAGTCCACGCGATCTGCCAGTTTGTGCCAACTCCTGGCTCATAAGCACTTGGTGTAGAGCCACACCATAGATTGTATGGCCATGACTTACACTGATAACTTGCACCTTTATTTGTTACTACATCACCCGCGTTATAGCTTGTGCCCGCTTGGTAGGCATTCGCATCTGTAGGTGGCGTTGGGTCGGTTGGCGGTACAGGCTCTATTGGAGGAGTTGGCTCCGTAGGAGGAACACTGCCACAGTCTGAAGCTGAGGTAGGCTGCCATACACCCCACGGCCCTGACTCAGAAGGATTATTACCTTGCGTCCACCACTGCGCTTGCCAAGCTTGACCATCCCAACTTACGGTATCTCCGGTATTGTAGACCGATGAGGCTTGCCACAAATTATCACAGCCACCGCTTGGAGGCGTTTGCATAACCGCGGTTGCAGAAACTACCGAACGGTACGTTGTTGCGGTTTTATCGATACCGAAGCTAAGAGTTGCTTGTGCAACTCCTTCACCTGTTGCACCAAACTCAACTGAGACTGAACACTGCTGCCCTGCCGACAACGTAGTTTGAGAACACAGATCTTGAGTAACCATTGGTGACTGGATGACGCCAGAGCCAGATAACCTCATAGCATCAACAGTAAAATTCGCCGACCCCGTATTCTTTATTTTGAAAGCATGTGCTTGAGATTGTCCAACTTCGAAAGATGGCAGTGTTTGGCTTTTCTCATAGCCAACAGAAACAACTTCACTTGGTGGGGTCCCTGTACCTTTAACAGAATCCACAAATGATCTAAGCGCAGCAATGTCGCTGTATACACCATACTTGCCTGGTCTTGCACAGCCAATACCCCAGCTGACAATACCTAACTGGGTAATGGTTCCAGAACGGTTGATAACAATGGGCCCGCCACTGTCTCCCTGACAAGAATCGATTCCGCCCTGAGGAACTCCAGCACAAAACGAGACATCTCCGACCGTTGCATAAGTTCCACCGGCTTGACGGCATGTTGAATCCGAGACTAGCGGTACATCAACTTCCTGTAAAACACTTGGCGATGAACCTCCTTCTGTTGTGCGACCTAAACCCGCAACGGTAAGAAGGTCCCCCGTTATTACATATTGGCTAAGACTGCCTTCGGCAATTTCTACGGTGGTCACACCTGAAGGGATAGAGCTCAGCTTTAGTAACGCAATATCATGAGAGAGATTGCGACTATTGTATTGCGGATGGATGTGAATTTGACTCACGTTAGCTCGAACACCATCAGTACCGTTATAGTAATATCCACCAATCTTAACTGCGACTTGAGAAGGCACATCACCGTCGACACAGTGCGCCGCAGTTAATACCCAGCCGTCACCAATGTAACTTGCTCCACAGTATGAGCGGTTTCCAGAACGACTGACTAATTGGGTGTAGAACTTCCAATCCTGAGCTTTGGCTGGGCTACCACCCACAATCCTAGGCTCAATGTAGCTTTGTGTTTGCGCATCATCAAAAGCAACTGCACACATTGGCGCAGTTAATAGAGTTAGAAGGTAAATCTTCCTTATCGTTTTCAATTCAAGATCCTCTTGTTTATCTGACGCGGAAATCGCGCCTTTCTATAAACAAGCAGCAATTTTTTATTCCCCCAAGTTAAAATGTAAATAGTTGTTAACAATGCGATGAAGCCATTACATTCATGTTCTAAATGGAAATTGAGTGATTTATTTTATTGAATCAGATCCAAGTTTATTCGTCTCACCGAAAAAACAAAGAGAGTGCTTATCATATTTAAGTAAGGCATACCGCTTCTATTTTATTGCCATCTAAATCTCTGACGTAAGCGGCATAATAACCCTCACCATACTCTGGGCGAGTACCAGGAACGCCTTCACATTTTCCGCCTAATTCAATCGCCGTTGAGTAAAAAGCATCGACCGCTTTTCGGCTAGGCGCGTTCAAAGCAATATGAATACCATTCCCACTGCTCGTAGGTTGAGAAGTACAAGAGCAACCAATCCAAAACTCAAACTGCTTACCATACGCAGCCGCTTCATTTTCAATGGTGTGAGTACGAGCAATTCCTAGAGGAGTTAACACTGCATCATAGAAATTAATAGCGAGTGCTAGGTTGTTTGTACCAAGCGAAACATGATTTAAGATCACTGGGATATCCTTATGAATAATAGAAACAGTTTTTCGTTAAAATGGATACTAGCTTGATTCGTTCATCACTAAAAAAGCGAGACACTATTTCTAGTATCTCGCTCGTATAATTTCGAAACTTTCCTATTGCTTATTCGTTATGAAGCGCTTTGGAAATCTCATCTAAGCTGGTTGGGTCGTCAATCGTTGAAGGCACGGTGTACTGCTCTCCATCAGCAATTTGACGAATCGTACGACGCAAGATTTTACCCGAGCGGGTTTTGGGCAGCCGCTCAACCACAAGTGCATGTTTGAAACAGGCAACTGCACCGATCTCTTCACGGACTTTGCCGACAAGCTCACCTTCTAACTCTAAGTCATCGACCTTAACGCCATCTTTTAATACCACAAACCCAAGTGGAAGCTGCCCTTTTAGCTCATCGTGAACGCCGACAACCGCACACTCAGCAATAGCCGGATGTCCTCCGACAATCTCTTCCATTTCGCCGGTTGAAAGGCGGTGACCTGCAACGTTAATGACGTCATCAATACGGCCCATAATAAACAAATACCCATCTTCATCGAGGTAGCCACCGTCACCTGACACGTAATAACCCGGGAACTGGCTTAAATACCCCGACTCAAACCTGTCATGATTACGCCAGACCGTCGGTAAACAACTCGGTGGCAATGGGCGTTTAAGGGCAACAAAGCCTTGTTGGTTATGGTCGCAAACCTCGCCAAGCTCATTTAGAATTTCAACCTGATAGCCAGGTATAGGCTTAGTTGCCGAACCCGCTTTGACAGGCATAGATTCAATACCAGTTGGATTACCAGCGATTGCCCAGCCGGTCTCTGTTTGCCACCAGTGATCCACAACCGGTTTGTGCGATTTGGACTCTACCCACTCTAAGGTTGGTGGATCGAGTCGTTCGCCCGCCATAAAGATGGTTTTCAGATTAGATAGGTCATATTGCTCAAGGTACTTACCCTCTGGGTCTTCTTTCTTAATCGCACGAAAAGCCGTTGGCGCAGAGAAAAGCACATCCACTTTGTATTCTTCACACACTCGCCAGAACGCGCCTGGATCAGGTGTTCTTACTGGTTTGCCTTCAAACAAGATGGTCGTACAACCATGAATCAGCGGCGCATAAACAATGTAGGAGTGGCCAACTACCCAACCGACGTCCGATGCTGCCCAGAACACACCATCTTGCGGCATGTTATAGATAGCACTCATCGAATACTTCATCGCAACTGCGTGTCCGCCATTATCTCGTACCACGCCTTTAGGCTTACCCGTTGTACCAGAGGTATAAAGGATGTATAGCGGATCTGTCGCTAAAACTGGAACGCAGGCGTGGGGAAGCGCGCGGTGAAAAGCGGCGTTCCAGTCGATATCTCGCTCAGATCCAAGCTCTGCCTCTAACTGAGGCCGCTGTAATACAAACACATTATCTGGCTTCCAGCGGCTGTCCATGATCGCTTTATCAACGAGCGGCTTATACGGAATCACTTTGTTCACTTCAATGCCGCACGATGCCGTCATGATCACTTTTGGCTCTGCATCTTCAATACGTACCGCCAGTTCATTGGGTGCAAAGCCACCAAATACGACGGAATGGATAGCCCCTAACCTTGCACAAGCAAGCATCGCCATGGCCGCTTCAGGGATCATTGGCATATAGATAACCACGCGATCCCCTTTCGTCACTCCCTGAGTGGCCAGCATACCTGCAATTTTGGAAACCTGATCGCGCATTTCATGGTAAGTAAAGTGACGTTTCTGTTGAGTCACTGGCGAGTCATAGATCAGTGCAGTTTGCTCTCCACGCCCTTGTTCACAGTGATAATCTAACGCTAGCCAACAGGTATTCAGCAAGCCATCAGGAAACCAACGTTCAATCCCATTTTCATCATTGCTTAGAATCGTTTTTGGCGCTTCAAACCAATCGATACTTTCTGCTTGAGCTTGCCAAAACTGCTCCGGCTCGCTTTGCGCCCATTGATATTGTTGTTGATATGCAGACATATTGCTTCCTCCAGTATGTCCTGACATTGCACTTTTACAGCAAGTGAATTATTCAAAAATATTGGAGGGAACACG
>NZ_CFHWOM010000069.1:0-15413 GCF_984391705.1 Vibrio sp.
TACCAAGAAACCAACGTGAAAGGCATCTACTGTGTAGGTGACATCATGGAAGGCGGTATCGAGCTGACTCCAGTAGCAGTTAAAGCAGGTCGCCAACTTTCTGAGCGTCTGTTCAACGGCAAAACCAATGCGAAAATGGACTACAACCTAGTTCCTACTGTTGTATTTAGCCACCCACCGATCGGCACGATTGGTCTAACAACGCAAGAAGCTGAAGAGAAGTACGGCAAAGACAACGTGAAAGTTTACACGTCTGGCTTTACGGCAATGTACACAGCGGTCACTAAGCACCGTCAGCCATGTAAGATGAAGCTAGTGTGTGCGGGTGAAGAAGAAACTGTGGTTGGTCTGCACGGCATCGGCTTCACCGTTGATGAAATGATTCAAGGCTTCGGCGTAGCAATGAAGATGGGCGCAACCAAAGCAGACTTTGACTCTGTGGTAGCAATCCACCCAACTGGCTCAGAAGAGTTTGTGACAATGCGCTAAGCATTTGTTCTCTTAAACTTTATAAAGCAGCCCACAGGCTGCTTTTTTATTATCTAAATTATCAAATAAGCCTATAGCATTCTCAAAATTAATCATTTTCGTAAGAAACTGCTTAACTTTTTCTATACACTGTACGCCGAACAATAAATATAAACCGACGTTCAGTGAAGCTAGATTCAAGTAAAACCGATGTGTATTACTTGCTGTTGGATTTAGATGACCAACAAAAGAGAGAAGCCTTAGAAGAGTTACAAAAGCACCATCCAGATCTCTATCAACAAGTCGCCCCACTCGTTGCTGCGGAGGCGTCCGATCACCTTGATCAGATACTGCGATTTACTTTTGAACACAGTACTTCTCAGCAAGTAGACTATACCAACCAACAAATCGACAAATACCACATTCTCCATGAGCTTGGTCGAGGTGGGATGGGTGTAGTGTACGCTGCCTGTCGTGCTGACAAGGCGTTTGAGCAGAAGCTCGCCATTAAACTCCTGCAATCCGATTTAACCCAAGTGTTCGACAATCGAGCACTCTTTGGTGAAGCGCAATTACTGGCGAAGCTCAATCACCCTAATATTGCCAAAGTCTTCGATGGCGGAATCCACAATGGCGAAGTCTTCATTGTGATGGAACATGTCGAAGGCACATCGCTCGATACATTCCTTAGTCAACACGATCTTTCTTTAACACAAAAGCTGAACCTGTTTGGTCAAGTATGCAGCGCGCTGGAGTACTCCCATCACCAAGGCATTGTTCACGGCGATATTAAGCCGGAGAACATTTTGGTTGATGAGTATCAGAACATCAAACTGATTGATTTCAATCTCACTCAGAAAGCGAATGTCTCATTGGGTTACTCTGAGTGTTTAACCGCATTCAGCAAAGCGTTCGCCAGCCCAGAGCAACAAGAAGGCAAATCGGTGACCGCCAGCAGCGACATCTATGCACTCGGCAAACTACTGATGTGGCTATGCCCTCATCAAGCCCGTTTTTCCGACCTAGGCATGGTTCAGCAGCGCGCCACTGAACACCATAGCGCCAAGCGTTTTGGGTCTGTGACAACGCTCAAGCAAGACATCGAAGCCCTGCTTGAGAAAAGACCTATCTCACTCAAACGTCACGTACCGTTTTATCGCAGCTTGCGCTTGTTTCAACGCAACCCAGTGATCAGTTCTTTGTGCTTATTGCTGATCGGTTTAGGTGGATACTTCTCGTCTTCTCTTGCGTATAAAAATCAGCAACTGGAACACGAAAAGCGCATCGCTGAGAACATGATCTTTGAAGTCTCCAGCATGATGTTTCATGCCAAAAGCCAAGCCGCGCAACAAATGCCGCTCCCGTCGTTTCTGGACCTAACGCGTCGACGGATTCTAGCCAATCCCGACATGCCCAAACACATCAAGCAAAAGTTGCTTCTCGTGATGATGACGCCAATCGAAGAGAAAGCAGCGCCCCCTTCCTCAACAGACAAGGACAAAGTCGAATAAAATGCGCACCTCAACACTTTTAACCAGCGTATTGCTAATGAGCGTGTCTGCGATGAGCGTTGCCCAACCTGACAACATTCAAACAGGGTTCTTTATTGATGCGCCTGTGACGGGCTTGCACTACCAAACCAGCTCGCAGCTCTCTGGACAAACCGAGAAAGGCGCGTTCCAGTATCGCCCTGGAGATGTGATCAGTTTTTATCTTGGCGACAACAACCACCGTTACTTGCTCTCTACTGTGTCGGCTCAAGAAGTCATTACACCGACATCCATATCAACCAAACCCAGTCGCAGTATCAATATCACCCGACTGCTGCTCTCGTTAGACAGCACACCGGAGAATCGTAAAGAGATTCTGCTGCTTGATTCGCAACTCAGCAATCGTAAGTTTCAAGACAACCTAAGAACACTAGATTTAAACCAGTTGGTGGATGCTGACCTACAACGGCTCACCCAATCACAGCCCGCGTCTGTCAGCGACGCTGTCGAGCACCTCAACGAGAGCAATGTCTACATTCGTGACCATTTTCAGTCAGATGCGATTGTTTTTGAGCCACTTAACCTCGAACTGCAAAACGTTATCGTCAAACAGCGTGACGGTAATGGCCGCTTATGTGCCTATGATGTGAGGCTCAAAAACCACCCTCACTATCGCCCGCCGATTGGTAGCTTAACCTATCGCATCACCGCCGACTCGGTGATCGAATACCCGAGCCTTGGTGACCACTTCAATGGCTGTCAGCTTCAGCCAAGTGAACGCAAGCACACTATCACCACCCCCATCGAACATTATCCTGATGACTTTGGCACCTTCCATTGCGCAAACCGGGGCTGTACTCGCAATGACCTGAATGGCTTTGCCATTGATGACTTCAATGACGAAGGGGATTGGAAATACCGCTCGTTGGCAATCAATTTCGACCCGACAACTCAGCTATTGATGGAAAAATCTCAAGGTCTTGGACAAACCGATAAGGTCACTCGACCGAATAAAGGTGAGATGCTGTGGTTTACCTACCCGAAACACCAATATACCCAAATTAACTATCAAGGCGTATGGCAACAAACCACCTACCAACAAGGTGAGCTACAAGAAACCTGCCTTCTAATCGAAAAAAGTCATATCAAGCAAAGCAAGCTCATTGACGGTCAATGTCCAACACAGGCTCGTGACTACGCAGAGGATGTCACTCATGCCTATGGCGATATGTGGTGGGTCTCGCCGGAGTCACCAACCGCATCAATCGAACAGCTCAATTTAATTGTCCGCTGGTATCAACCCAAACAACCAAAGCCTCTTTACACCACTTGGGAATATCTACCCGCGGGAAAATCATGGGACAAAGGTGTTCTGTACCGCTACCAACAAAATCTCACTCGAAGTGCGCAAGGTGATGAACAGCTAGACACCTACTCCATCTCTGAATTTGTAAAAGTGCAGGAGACCATTTAGTGACGACCAAGCATTCACTGACTGAAATCATCCAACTGTGGCAAGCGGGTGACAAACAGGCAGAAAACAAACTCTATCAATTTGCGTATTTGCAGTTGAGGAAAATTGCACAGCAAGAGCGAGCACGCAGCGCAGAAAAATATGGCGATGAAAACCAAGTACTCGCCGATAGTGTCAACAGCACTACCGCGTTAATTCATGAAGCCTACTTGAAGATGTCGACCGCCGACCTCAGCGACGTACAATCTCAACGAGAGTTCTACCTGATGGCCGCGAAAATTATGCGTCAGATATTGATCGATAACTCGCGGGCGCATCAAGCACAAAAGCGTCAGCAGCAAGCTGAAGAGCAGGACTGCCAACAGCATAAATTCGAGCAACTGTTTATCCTCGACCGCGCGTTAGACAGTTTCAGCGTCCGCTATCCGAGGCAAGCCAATGCGCTCAAGCTCAAATATCTGATGGGACTAAAAAACCAAGAAATTAGCCAACTGCTTGAGTGCAGTAATAGCCTGATAGAAAAGGACCTAAAGTTCTCTCGCAGCTGGCTACAAACGAAAATGACACTGTCATGAAAGCACGCGTTGCCGCCGTTATTCTCGCGCTTGGCGCATTCATTGGCTGGTGGATGTTCCCCCTTCAAGTGAGTACACACACTGCCACTGACGAAATCAAACCTCGCAGCCAAGCGTTAACCCTAACTCCCACTCCTGCGGCCACCGCAAAAGACCAAGTGAAGGGACTACGCGCCGTTGAAGTGGCTAATCAGCCTAACCCCAGCGCTGCATCGGAAAATACGCCACCTGACGAACAAGCGAAAGAGCCACAGGCGGCACTTCAAGACGAGCACTTGCCACTCGAGGATTCCGTCGAGCCAACCACTAGCACTCTGATTACTCGCGACACGCAAGTTCACATGGCAAGCCGTGAAAACTCGCCCCCATTTATCGTCGAAGAGGAGTACCAACGGCTTCTCACTCTTATCAATCAATGGCCGCTTACTGTGGGGGAGCCTGCCCAGCTGAAGCTCAATATCAGTAACTTGTTTGATGACCCAGACAACGATCTGCTTGCCACTCGCATCTCCTTGAACCTTGCGGGTATGAGCATGAGCGGAGGCCCAATGCTCACCATCAGTGGCACTCCCGCCTCCACATCTAATCCATCATTGACGATCTCCGTCCGAGAGAGCGCGCAGTTTGAAGAGAACTGGATAAGCGCACGGTTTGAACTGCCACTGCATGATCGTCTGGCCAAGGCCCAACATCCGCTAGAAGGCGATATCCTCTATCGACTTGAAAGTACTCATGAGCTGAATGGGCAATTTACCCTCTACGAAGTGGTTTATTGCCAAGCGTTTCAATTCACTCAGCAAGAGGTCTATTTTGCGGCATCAAACAATAAAACGTCGTGCCCGACAGAGTCTCAGCTGCATAAAATTGGCAGTTATTACCTCGACAGTGACAAGCTCATCATATCTAGTCAACTTTCCAGCCTCGATGCGGACCAAATATGGACACTCAAACATCAGTACCCATCTAACGTGTCGCCAGAGGTAAGCAACTATCTGGTGGCCGTTGATAATGGTAGCCAATTCGAAAGCTATACCATGCAGAAATCACGCGCTGAAATGGAGAGAAGGATCACGGCTGTAACGGGCCAAAAGCAGTTTCAATTGACCAAATTTGACTACCTACTGCCACTTCCAGATGACCAATATCTGCCTATTGAGGTGGGTAACTATCTCTATGACTATGGCCATCAAGTGGTGGGGCCAAACAATGAAACCGTCGACTCAGATCTGAATCTCGTCGCTCCACAGCACAACCTAAGCTGCGCTCAAATTGCCAAGTGGTATCAAATGGATGTGGTGGGTGGTCTAGGTGAGTATGGTATCGACATCATTTCATCGTCTGACCGCACCATTCCAGGCTACAATGTGGAGTGCATTGAGTTTCAAAGTAATAGTGTGACAGGCAGAATCTCTGTCGCCTTTGATGGCGCTTACACGCCGTACGACAAGTTCGCGGAAGGGGAAATATACAGCTATATTCTCAGACCTTATCCGCAGTACGCCGAACGGTTAGAAGAACTCAAAATCAATATGATTTATCGTTCAACCCCTTAGCTCCCCTTCTGCAAAAAATTGAGTAAATAAACCTAAATTAAATTACGGTTTTTGCTCTGCTTTTCGTGTCTTGAGTTTATTAAGTAGAGATTATAAAAAGTGATTAATTTATCAGCGAACTAAACTTTTGGCTTAGAAATTAGTTCGCTGAATGCAAACAAGCAGCTTAACCAAGCAAGGAACAACTCAGAATGAAAAAGATCAGTTTACTGGCAACATCAGTGGCAATCGCACTTACCGGCTGTGGCGGCGGTTCGGGTGGCAGTGGCGATGATAACGTTGCACGTCAAGGTGTGGTACTTACAGGCTTTGATGGTTACTTTAAAAATGCCGTGGTGTTTATCGATAACAACCAAAACGGCAGCTGGGAACCAAGCACTGATAGCTTCTTAGGCCTGACAAACAGTAAAGGTCAATTGAATGTTGGCGAGACCAAGCCTGAAGGCACGCTGGCAATTCAAACCCTAACACCAGGTGGCGCAGCGCAAGGTAAATTGATCGCGATTGACTCAGAGCAGTACGCTGGCATTTACACGGTTGATATGGACCTACCAGGCCAACCAATGGAGCATGAGTTGGTGTTCCGCGCGCCGAACTCCTCAAACGTGATCTCTCCTATCACCGATCTTGTCGCTATTGAGGTAAACAAGGGTAAAACCATCGAACAAGCGGAAGCCGCCGTTGCTGAAGCACTTACAGGTGACGCATCGGGTGACATCGACCTCTACTCTGACTACGTGGAAGGGGCAAAAGCTGACTCAAAGCTGCACAAAACTGCACAAATTCTAACGGAAACAAAAGCCGCAAACCCAAGTACCTACCAAGATGCTGCAACGGAAATTGCTAAAGAAGCGGACAAAGCCGTTGAAGCAATCGCTCAGAGCAATCCTGAACTGCTTGATGAAGACAGCTTCAAGCCCGTTGTCCCAGTCGATACTGATGGCAACGTCACGGAAATTCCATCAGGAGAGATTGAAAACCCAAGCTACAAAACCACCGTCAACGATGATGTCTACGACGCAGTGCAAGAAGCACTAGATGATGTCGAACTAGAATTAGGCATGCAAGGTGCTAGCGACTATCTCGTTCAATTGGACCTGAAAGGCTTATTTGAAGATAAAGACGTTGAAGAGATCGATCTTGGCTTAATTAAGGTTGATGACTCCGCACTTACGGGCAGCAATATTAAAGCGGTATACGACTACGACAACAACAAACTCAACATTGGTGTTAGCCCACGTGACAAGATTACCAAAGCGGGTGAATTTGAAATCATCGTCATGATCGGTAACTCAGACGATACCAATTACACACCTGCCTACTTCACGTTAGAAGTGGATGAAGGCGATGTCACGGAGCCTACCTACTCAGACGACGCTCTAGCAGGCCTTCAGGACGGTGTGGACCTTTGGGAACTGATCGAAGGTAAAGATCTAGGTGAAGGTTACACCGTTGACTTCACCAACTTATTTGTGGGCGATAATCTAACCTTAACCTTCTCTTCAAACGCGACAACTAACGGCCTTATCTTCGACAACATGGGCTCTGGGGTGATTGGCGTTCAAGGTAAACCAGTTCGTTCTGCTGAAGACGATGACACTGACTACACCATCAAACTGACTGCAACAGACGAATTTGGCTTGTCGACCACAGTGGAACTCGAGCTACCGGATGTTCAGCAAGCAGCAACACCAGAGCCAGGTCCATTACATCCGTTGGAAGGTAAAACGTTGTACTTTATCGAAACACCAGAAGGCGACGATGAGGTTCAGCTGAATTACTGTGAAACCTTCTATTTGGAAAACGGTAAAGTCTACTTCGGCAGTGAGTCTTATACTGGCGATGTCACCAAGAGCTGTGCACCTGTGGCGGAAAGCGCAAGCGCAACCTACACCGTTGAAGGGGACGTGATCACCATCGTCGAAGACGATTATGATCCGATGACGCTAGAGATTGCGCATACTTCAGCATTGGGTGACAACACTCGTTACATTGTAAACAGTGTAGAACTAGACTCTGGTGATGATGACTACTACTCGGCATTTGAAGCACTGACGAACAAAGAGGATGCAGAAGGTCGACTAAGTACTCTCTCGACAGGTTCATGGGAAAATACTGCTCAATTAACCACACTCTTCATTAATGGAGATTACGTAGAGCTGTACATCACCCCACAAATGCGAAATAACGCAAACGACGGTGAAGTAGCTGATGCAGACCTTTTCATCGACAATCCAAATGGTGATATTTCTTGTTCAGATATTCAAAATTCGTTTGATGCAGGCTTCTTTGGCGAAGAATGGGCAAACTTTACCGAAGATAATAAGTGTTGGACGCAGACTGAAGACGGTAAGGAATACGTAAGCTTAGACTTTGACTACAGCAATGAGTTTACCAACCCAAGCACTCATCGTATCCAACTAATGGGCCTTACTGATCAAGTACCTTCATTCAATATGAACATTCAGTATGTAGGTGATAGTGCTTACGACTAAATAGAGCACTTATCAATACTAACGATCTGCCCCGCGACCACGGGGCTTTTTTCGCTCTCACATACATTTGAACTTCTACCGCCAACGTTCGTAACAAACACTAGCATTCACCCAAAGGAGCTTGTTATGAATTTGCTTATCGAGTCATTTGAAGGCGGTATTTACTTAGCTTACCGAGTTGAGAACCAGCAAAAACACCTTATCAGAGACGAAGACCAGCATCCGCTAAAATTTCTGAGTCTCGAGCAGGTTAGGCACCACTTTCGTGATGACCATTTCTCTTCAGCCAAATTAATTCACAACAATGCTTACGATGAAATGTGTGGTGAAGATGATGGCAACTCCCCACCTTTGGAAATCGACCTAAGCTGGCACTAAATAAAAAGGCCAACCACAAAGGGTTGGCCTTTTTATGTCCAATCCTCTAGCGCTCCGCTCGACGCTGTCTACGTTTTATGTTCGCGTCCTTAACCACAAAATCGAACAGCGGCGCGAATAAGTTCGCAAATAAGACGGCCAACATAATGCCCTCCGGGTATGCCGGGTTAAGTACTCGAATACCCACCGTCATCACGCCAATTAAAATCCCATAAGCCCATTTACCTTTATTGGTGAACGCCGCGGAAACAGGGTCAGTAGCCATAAAGAAAGCGCCAAACGCCAAGCCGCCTAGAACAAAGTGCCAATAGAACGGCATCGAAAACATACTGTTGCTATCGGAGCCTATCCAATTAAGTAAACTTGATGTCACGACCACACCAATCAAAACACCAGCCACAATCCGCCAAGATGCAATCTTCATCCCAATAAGAAGTAGCCCACTGAGCATGATTAGCAAGGTCGAGACTTCCCCCATAGAACCAGGAAGGTTGCCAATAAACGCGTCCATCCAACGGATAGGCTGACCCGTCATATTGTTAACCAGCATATTCGCTCCACCGTCATACCACTGGCTGAGTGGCGTAGCACCTGAGTACCCATCAGCGGCTACCCAGACAGCCCCACCCGACATATTGCTTGGGTAAGCAAAATAAAGGAATGCTCGCCCTGCTAATGCTGGATTGAGAAAGTTACGCCCGGTGCCGCCAAAGATTTCTTTCGCCACGACAATACCAAAAGTGATCCCAAGCGCTGCTTGCCAAAGTGGAATCGTAGGAGGAAGAATGAGTGAAAACAGTACTGAGCTGACAAAGAAACCTTCATTCACCTCATGCTTTCTTACTATCGCAAACAGCACTTCCCAAAAACCGCCTACGACAAATACGGTTACATATACAGGTAGAAAATAGCTCGCGCCAAGTAACATTTGGCTCGCCCAGCCACTTTCAAGCATCCCCTGCGGTGAGCCAAACACCCAACTCAGTCGCCAGCTTGCTTCTATTAGGGCGGTTAAGTCAGATTGAGAATATGTGACTAACAAAGCCGATACAGCTTGGTGGCCGGTGTTATACATTCCCCAAAACATGGCCGGAAACGTGGCCAGCCAAACCATGATCATAATTCTCTTTAAGTCGATGCTGTCTCTCACGTGCGTTTGGCCCTTATTGACCAAGCCAGGGGTGTAGAGAATGGTTGCTGCCGCCTCATACAGTGGGTAAAAGCGCTGATATTTACCTCCGGGCTCAAAGTGCGGCTCTAACTGCTCCAATCGATTATTTAAACTCATATCAACATCCTTCATTTTGCTAAACGCTGACCTTTAATACGTCGCCAAGTCTCATTCAGGACAAGTTTTTGCGCACATTTTGAACACTTATCTTTCATCGCCCGTAAACATAGGCAGTAGCGCTTTCAGGAGTAGACTATGGATATGCTTGCTGTGGACCTTGCTCGCTTTCAATTCGCTTTCACGGTCTCGTTTCACATTATTTTTCCTGCTTTCACGATTGGCCTTGCGAGTTATCTCGCAGTGTTGGAGGGGCTTTGGCTTAAAACTGGGCAAGATAAGTTTCTGCAAATCTACAAATATTGGATCAAGATATTCGCAATTAGTTTTGGCATGGGTGTCGTCAGTGGCATCGTGCTCAGCTATCAATTTGGTACAAATTGGAGTGTATTTGCTGATAAGACAGGTCCCATTTTAGGCCCACTTATGGGCTATGAGGTGTTCACTGCCTTCTTTCTTGAAGCCGGATTCTTGGGTGTCATGCTTTTTGGTATGGATCGCGTCGGTAAGAGGCTGCACTTTGCTGCGACGTGCATTGTCGCGTTCGGTACCTTTTTATCGGCCTTTTGGATTCTTTCCGTCAATAGTTGGATGCAAACACCGGTCGGTTACTCCATCAATCCAGAAGGACAATTCGTCCCTGAGAGCTGGTTTGAGATCGTTTTTAACCCCTCATTCCCTTATCGATTGGTGCACATGCTGCTTGCTGCTTACCTCACAACAGCGTTCGTCGTGGCTGCAGTTGGTGCCTACCACCTACTTAAAGCTCCGCATAACCCACTCGCGCGAACTATGTTTTCAATGGCGATGTGGATGGCCGCTATTGTCACTCCAATTCAAATTGTTGCTGGCGATTTTCACGGCCTTAATACGCTCGAGCATCAGCCGGCAAAGATTGCCGCAATGGAGGGACACTATCAATCACACTCCGGTGCGCCATTAATTTTGTTTGGTATCCCGAATGATGAAACCCAACAGATCGACTACAAATTGGAGATTCCTCATTTAGGCAGTCTCATCCTTACCCATTCATGGGATGGTGAAGTTAAAGGCCTCGATGCCTTTCCAAAAGAAGAGCACCCACCCGTCACGATCGTCTTTTGGAGCTTTAGGATCATGATAGGCATAGGGCTTGGCATGCTGATGATTGGTCTCATTAGCCTCTGGTTGCGAAAGAAACGTACTCTTTATAAAACGCCTTGGTTTCATCGCGTTTGTATCCTCTTTGGACCCGCAGGCTTTGTTGCCGTCTTGGCCGGATGGATAACCACTGAAGTCGGCCGCCAACCTTATACCGTGTACGGGTTACTAAAAACTGTCGATTCTGCGTCGCCGATCGATGCGGCAGCCGTTAGTGTCTCTCTTACGGCATTTATTGTCGTTTACTTCATCATTTTTGGCGCAGGCTTCTTTTACCTCATTCGCCTAATGCGCAAATCACCTACTCGCTATGAAGAAGCTCTGGACAGTCGCCTACCCGATGGAACAGAAACGCCACCAACAACACACTCAAATCATCTAACTTAAGGGGTGAGTTATGGACTATGCATTAATCTGGTATGGGCTCATCGGTATAGCGGTACTTATATACGTGATATTGGACGGCTTTGACTTGGGAATCGGTATCTTGTTTCCGAGTGCGTACAGTAAAGATGAACGTGACATGATGATGAACAGCATTGCACCTGTTTGGGACGGTAACGAAACTTGGCTAGTGCTTGGTGGCGGTGGACTGTTTGCCGTCTTTCCGCTCGCTTATTCGGTGGTCATGCCAGCTTTGTACGCTCCAATCATCATTATGTTGCTTGGGCTGATTTTACGCGGCGTTTCGTTTGAATATCGCTTTAGAACAAAGCGAGGGATCTTCTTGTGGGACGGTGCCTTTTTTATAGGCTCACTGTTAGCAACCTTGATGCAAGGCATAATGCTCGGCGCGCTGCTTCAAGGCATCGCAGTGCAAGGACGAGCTTATACTGGCGGATGGTTTGATTGGTTAACCCCATTTAGTTTATTTTGCGGATTCGCCTTAACGTGCGCCTACATTCTACTCGGCGCCTGTTGGCTACTGATTAAACTACCGAAAGACATGTCTACTCGTTATAACTCCATCGCCAAGCGATGGGGAATCGCGCTGGTGGCCTGTATTGTTGCAGTAAGTTTGTGGCTACCTCTCAACAATGAACTTATCGCCCAACGTTGGTTTACCCTACCCAATTCAATGCTACTTATCCTCATTCCGATTTGCGCTGGAATCTGTATTTGGCAACTGTTTGAGTCATTAACCTCCCACAGAGCGGTGCGGGGCTACTTATTTTCCATTGCGCTCTTCGTTATTTCTGGGCTTGGATTTGCGGTTAGTACGTTCCCTTACCTAGTTCCGTTCGCCCTCACTTACCAAGAAGCCGCAGCGCCCGATTCCAGTTTAATCTTCCTACTCGTTGGAACCGTTTTTTTACTGCCACTTATCATTGCCTACAGTGCCTATTCCTATTGGGTATTTCGCGGCAAGCTTAAACATGGGGAAGGATATCACTAATGAGAAAAGGCTACGTACGCATAGGTTGGTTTGTTGCACTATGGCTAATGAGTGTCACAACATTGGCTATCGCAGCCTCAATCATTCGATGGTTCTTAATCCCTTAAAACACAAAGCGGGCTCAGTTAGGCCCGCTTAATAGTTTCGGTGGAACCTTGGTTCGCTATTTCACACACATCACGTTTAGCAATGATGATCCTTTAAGTTGATTGACCTTACCACTAAAGAATAACCCAGCTTTTTGCGAACCCCAGTAGGGTAAGTGCATTGGCCACTTATCTTTTTCCATCACTTTTGAATCCAATAATGCCTTCCACTCTATAGGCGTAGCTAAACGCATACCCTGTCGATAACAGGTTTTATAAGCTTGCTCGTAGCTCATACGATTCCAAGGTAAATCATGCTCCATATAGAATTGGTCATCACTGAACATGATGTAAGGAACTTGGTATTCAACACCATCTATTGAGGCAGACAAACGCACGGCAATTTCAGTGTCCTTGTTTCTTTTCGAAGGAGACTTAGCCGCATCAACCTTTGGTGCTACCACTGCGGGAATTACGGCCGTGTTTTTCTCGGCCACAGGTTTTGGTTTAGATACTGGTTTTGGCTTAGCCGCAGGTTTACTCTGTTTAACAGGCTCGCCTTTAATGATTTCACGGAGAAACGCTTCTTTATAGTTCGGCTCTTGCCTCACTTTTTTAAGCTCCTCACTGGCCACCTTGAAGTCTTTATAAGGCCCTAGCAAACAACGATAGGCTTTTCCTTCTGGTTTGAGCCATACGTCTTTGCTGATGTGCTGATATAGATTCTTCGCTTTATCCAAAGACAAAGGTTTACTGTAAACACCACACTGGATCCAGAATTGAGACTCCTGACCTTTCGGTTTCTGTTTTCCCCACAGACCTTTACCAATTGGACAAGATTGATCGAGTCGAGGGAGCTCTTGTGTAGACACCTGAGTTGCATCGCAAAGAAACTCTTGCGCATATAATGGCGAAGAAATTACCGGCAAGGTGAAAAGCGCAATGCTTAGACACTTCACAAAAGTTTGCTTTGGCTTCACAGCCATCATCATATCCATACTCTTAATTCAAACCCTCTGTTTCCGATCCAACTGCTTGGATAGTGTGACATTTTTGACGGCTCACTGCTGAGAATAAAAAAGATGCAAAAAAAGAGCCGTAACAGGTTACGACTCTTAGTGTAGTGAGATTTTTATATTAAAATCTAAGGCTTAGATCACCCTTTGTAGATTTTCGGGTTAAATACATCACGTAGCCAGTCACCCAGTAGGTTAATTACCAATACTAGCGTCACCAGAACGATGCCAGGGAAAGCAGTAATCCACCAAGCACCAGAGAAGATGTAGTTAAAACCAATGCTGATCAATGCACCAAGTGACGGCTGATCTACTGGCAAGCCCAAACCTAGGAAAGAGAGTGCCGCTTCCGACATAATGGCATTTGCCACCTGAACGGTTGAGATAACCAAGATAGGTGATAGACAGTTTGGAAGAATATGGCGGAACATGATACGTGGCGCTTTAAAGCCCATCACACGTGCAGCTTCAACATACTCTTTCTTCTTCTCGGCCAGAACAGACGCTCGAATAGTACGCGCATACTGAGGCCATTCCGCCACACCGATAATCACCACCAGCATAACGACTGCATACTGGCTGTAGAAGTCACTGCCAAAGCTGGCCTTGAAGATTGCCGATACAATGATCGCAACCATCATGGTCGAAAACGATAACTGAACATCCGCAAAACGCATCAAGAAGCTATCAATACGGCCGCCGAAGTAACCTGCCGATAAGCCGATCACGATACCCAAGACCAGTTGCAGGCCCACCGCAAGGAACCCGATCGTCAGTGATAGCCGAGAGCCATAAAGAATGGTCGAAAAAATATCACGGCCTTGCTCATCTGTACCAAGTAGGAAACGTTCATCGCCATCTTCCATCCATGAAGGAGGAAGCTCAGAATCCATGATATCAATTGAAGATAGGTCGTAAGGATCTGTTGGTGAAACCACTGGCGCTGCTAGTGCCATCACCAAAAACATCATAAACACGGCAAAGCTGGTCATTGCCACTTTGTCACGTTTAAAGTAGTACAAGAAATCCGATTGTTTGAATCGCTCCCAACGAGAAGGAGCAGCTGCTGTTTGACTCATGGTTACGCTCCTTTACCTGTCAGGTTTACGGTCGGGTTGATAATGCCGTATAGCAAATCAACAATAGTATTGGTTACCACAAAAATCAGGCCAACAAAGATAACGTAGGCCGTGATTAACGGTGTATCAACACGGTTAATTGCTTCTAGGAAAAGGAATCCGGTGCCAGGCCATTGGAAAACCGTTTCAGTCAAAATGGTGTAAGCAACCATAGTACCAATTTGTACGCCACCGACAGTCAGCACTGGGAGCATGGTATTTTTCAGTGCGTGTTGGTAGTAGATCTTATTCAGCGCTAAGCCTTTTGCTTTACCAAACTTGATGTACTCAGAACTCAGCACTTCCAGCATCTCTGAACGTACTAAGCGAATAAATAGCGGTAGCATGATAGAGGCGAGAGCGACACAAGGTAAGACAAGGTGAGCTAAGCCATCTAATGTGAAGTAGCCTGATTCCCAACCCAGCACATTCGCAGTTTCACCTCGCCCGTAGGATGGCAACCAGCCGAGTTCAATAGAGAATACATACATCAGCATAATGGCAGTTAAAAACACCGGGATTGAGATGCCGATACTACTGCCCGCCATCACGATTTTGGTGAATATGCTTTTGGGATGAATAGCGGAGTAGACACCAAGTGGTATCGAGCAAAATATAATAATCAGTGTTGCGCCAAACACTAGCTCGAGTGTCGCAACGAGTTTATCCAGAATCACTTCAACCGCAGGGCGCTTGAAGAAGTATGATGTGCCAAGATCACCTTGTAGAGCGTTACCTACAAAGCGTGTGTATTTTGTAATGAAGGGATCATTCAAACCTAGTTCGTCACGCAAAGCTTGACGCTCTGATTCGGAAACCGATTGACCAACCAGCTCACGCAATGGGTCACCGAGGTTATCCTGAATGGCAAACGCCACTAGACTGATCACAAACATCACTATCAGTGCCTGAAACAGGCGCTTGACCAGAAACGAA
>NZ_CFHWOM010000070.1:0-15052 GCF_984391705.1 Vibrio sp.
CTTGCCCAGTGCGTTGAAAAACAAATTGAAAATCTGCAGGCCAAAGAAAGAAGTGTCGGTTTATCAACCGAAGAGAGAAGGGAGCTGCTAGCTTTCATGCTAGATTTAAAAGCGTAACCCTGTTCGGATAGTCAGCAATCAATTAATTTGTTAATATGTGTGGTTTGCAACTCGCATACTAATTCCTTCACCAGATACTAAGTTGGATACCGTCTATGGATCAAAATCCGCAGTCACAGCTGAAGCAACTTGTCATTAAAGGCAAGGAACAAGGCTATCTGACCTACGCAGAAGTAAACGACCACCTACCAGCAGAAATCGTAGATTCTGAGCAGGTAGAAGATATCATTCAGATGATCAACGACATGGGTATCCGTGTTGTTGAAACCGCACCTGATGCGGATGATCTAGCGCTGAATGACGATGAAACCATCACCGATGAAGATGCAGCTGAAGCTGCAGCAGCGGCACTTTCAAGCGTTGAAAACGAGATTGGCCGTACTACTGACCCAGTACGTATGTACATGCGTGAAATGGGTACAGTGGAACTACTTACCCGTGAAGGCGAAATCGATATTGCGAAGCGCATTGAAGATGGTATTAACCAAGTTCAAAACGCGGTCGCTGAATATCCAGGTACTATCCCGTACATTCTCGAGCAGTTTGACAAAGTTCAAGCAGAAGAACTTCGTCTAACTGACCTAATCACTGGCTTTGTCGACCCAGATGCAGATGAAACCGCAGCACCAACTGCAACGCATATCGGCTCTGAACTCGCAGAATCTGATCTTGAAGATGAAGATGCAGAAGACGCAGATGAAGAAGACGAAGAAAGTGAAGACGAAGAAGCTGAAGAAGAAGATACAGGCATCGACCCTGAATTTGCTTTAGAGAAATTCACAGCACTTCGTAATACGTTCCAGAATTACCAACTTGCGTGCAATGAGTACGGCAATGAAAGCCCGAAAGCAACCGTTGCGCATGAAATGGTTATCGACGTATTCAAAGAATTCCGCCTAACACCAAAGCAATTTGACTACCTTGTTGACGAACTACGTACCTCTATGGAGCGTGTACGTACTCAAGAGCGTCTGATCATGAAAGCATCTGTTGAATACGGCAAGATGCCTAAGAAATCATTCATCGCTCTATTTAGTGGCAACGAATCAAGCGACGCATGGTTAGACGAAATTCTAGCATCTGATAAACCTTATGCAGACAAAATCCGACGTAGCGAAGACGATATTCGTCGCTCAATCGCTAAGCTGAAGATCATTGAAGAAGAGACGTCACTGACAGTTCAAAACATCAAAGATATCAGCCGTCGTATGTCGATTGGTGAAGCGAAAGCTCGCCGCGCGAAGAAAGAGATGGTAGAAGCGAACTTGCGTCTTGTAATCTCTATCGCGAAGAAATACACCAACCGTGGTCTACAGTTCTTGGATCTGATCCAAGAAGGTAACATCGGTCTGATGAAAGCGGTTGATAAGTTTGAATATCGTCGTGGTTACAAGTTCTCGACTTACGCAACGTGGTGGATCCGTCAGGCAATCACTCGTTCAATCGCGGACCAAGCACGTACGATTCGTATTCCGGTACACATGATCGAAACGATCAACAAGCTAAACCGTATCTCTCGTCAAATGCTACAAGAGATGGGTCGTGAGCCGCTACCGGAAGAACTGGCTGAGCGCATGCAAATGCCAGAAGATAAGATCCGTAAAGTACTGAAAATTGCTAAAGAGCCAATCTCTATGGAGACACCAATCGGTGACGACGAAGATTCGCATCTAGGTGATTTCATTGAAGATACAACGCTTGAGCTACCACTAGATTCTGCAACTGCAGGCAGCCTAAAAGTAGCGACAAAAGACGTTCTTGCTGGTCTTACTCCGCGTGAAGCAAAGGTACTGCGTATGCGCTTTGGTATTGATATGAACACAGACCACACTCTTGAAGAAGTAGGTAAGCAGTTCGACGTTACTCGTGAGCGTATCCGTCAGATCGAAGCAAAAGCACTGCGTAAACTTCGTCACCCTAGCCGCTCAGAAACTCTGCGCAGCTTCCTAGACGAATAATAACGCAATAAGTCTTTAATGATTAAAAGGTGAGCAATAGCTCACCTTTTTTGTATTGAATTGATTTAAGTGGATAAAAACTAAGCGCATTTAGCTACCTAACTGGCTAGACAGCAAGATCGCCTTCCCCTATAATCATTGCCCTATATGGCCCCTTAGCTCAGTGGTTAGAGCAGTCGACTCATAATCGATTGGTCCGCAGTTCAAGTCTGCGAGGGGCCACCACTTTCTTTAAGAAAGCCACAACGAATTAGAAAGGCCTGAGTATGTTCACATATCTCAGGCCTTTTGCATTTCCTAGCGGTTATTTGTTTAGAAACATTTCAACCTTTAGGTCTAACTCTCGCTTCCATTCCTTCGGTAACTCTTGCTGGATTTCGAAGAGCAATCGCTGTGTTTGCTTAGTCGAGTTAACTATATCTGCCGTTTTCGCCCATAAATAACTTTTCGCTAACAGTGCCTCAGTCTCATTACTGCTAGCACGCAGCTTCTTCCAATATAACTGAGCCGTTGGAATATAAGCTTGTTCTACTTTGTACGATGAAGCCAACTCCATCAAGTACAAAGCTTTGTGTGATGGGTAGTCGGTATTTGGAGCTACTTCAACCGCTTTGAGATAAAGCGTTGCCAGTTTAAAAGCAGACTCACCAGAGCCACTATTTATCGCTTGTTGATACCAAAACTCAGCTTGATCGAACTCAGATAACTGAAAGTAAATATCTCCTAACGTTACCTGCGCTTTAAGCGCACTTTTTTCTGCGGCTTTATGGCACCATAGCAAAGCTTTCCCCACATCATACTCTTGCCAAGTACTTCCAAGGTACAAACGACCAATATCACATGCAGCTTCATAGATGCCGTTCTGGTACGCTCGCTCCAACCACACTACCGGATTTACAGAAGGGTTCGAATACCCTTCTATAATGCAATGACCATACTCTTGTTGCGCTTTGGGAATATCCGCTCTAGCTGCACGGAAAAACAACGCGCATGCTTTATCAATATCTTCGCGAACCTTCCCCCAGCCTCGTTGATAAAAGAGAGCCAGAGGGAACAATGCCTCCGCCTCGCCTTCTCTAGCCAATTTATTAAACGTGCGATACGCAAGAGAATAATCTTCACTAGCTAGCGCGTGGTAACCACCTTCTAGACTTAAATCCTGTTCAACAGCAGCACAAGAAAAAGCAAGTGCTAGCAGCAACAGGAAAATAGTACGAAGACGAACGCTAACTTGAGTCACCGGCATGGGATCAGTTTCTAGACGGGTATAAGCCCTGCAGAGCTATGATCCAGTTAACCGCAACATAGGGCATTCGGTTTTCATGTGATTGCGCTCCACCAGAAGAGGATAAATTTGTGGTTGCCGACAAGTTATTCGTTGCCAGTAAATTAAATGAAATAGAGTCTGGGCTCATTGTGACATCTGGAGCACTCGAAGCATACAGTGGCTTGCCTTTTGACTGAGCTAACACATTGTTTACCGGGCTTTTATCATCAGAGTTACCACTGAATGCATGCAGGTCGATAATACCGGAAATATCAATCGAGCCTCCAATCGAAGTGGCAGCTCCGTGAGTGTGGACTGGCATTTGCGCCTCAGTCAAAGTAACGAATTCTACCCCTCCTTTTTGCCCTAATGCATAGTTGCTCAAACCTGGCCCATTGCCACTACCAACCAGAGCACGTCCGCGCGTGTCAGGTAGACCAAAAGTAGTTCTACCATCGCCACCATAAGTGGTTCCTAATATGGAAAAAAGAGCCGTATTTTGTGAAATACTTAATAACTGCCCTTGAGCTAAGGCATAGCCTCTTGGTGCAAAATTACCTGCGAATGCACACATAGTCCCAAGCATCGGAGTATCACTACAAGCAAGAACCTCTGAGCTCAACATCAGTGAAGGTATTAAGCCAGCGCCAAGCACTAGCTTTTTAGTTAGTCTATTCATAACTCAATCCCTTAGCACATAGAGTTATGGTTCAAATTCATCGCTTTGAACAGACGCCTCATAACCCTACCATTCATCAGAGCACAGTAAGTAAAATAGTGCTCATATCTCTCAGTACCACTATTAACAACAAAGTCATTAGTAATGCTGTCTTATTTAGTATAGGAAGAGTATTTAAACTAAGGAGTGTAAATCTGATTTAGAAGCCCTTGGCTTTCTTAATCACATCATAAGCGTTTTGAATTTCCTGAGCTTTTTCCTTGGCCACATTCATCATTTCTGGAGGCAAGCCTTTCGCCATTAACTTGTCTGGATGATGCTCATTCATTAACTTGCGATATGCTCTTTTAACAGACTTAGCATCAGCGCTACTATCAACGCCAAGCAGTTTGTACGCATCGCTCAGCTGATCGGCGGTTGAAGCTTGTTGCCAATTACCGCCTGACTGATGTGATTGCCCTCCACTTTGGCCACCGAATCCACCACGCTGAAAACGAAATGCCGCTTCTTGCATTCGCAGACGCTGTTCGAGTTGCTCAGAAGAAAAGCCTAACCCTCGAGCAATTTTATGCAGGACATTTCTTTCGCTAGGGTGAATATCACCATCTGCAAAAGCGGCTGATATCTGCAATTCGAGGAAAAATTGCATTAGGTCGAAGCGCCCACCAGTTGAAATTCGAACGCGCTCTAACACTGTATCTAAAGGGAAATCACTCTCTTTCCCTTCACGAAATGCATCTTGCGCCGCTTTTCTCTGAGCACCATGCAAGTTCATGCGCTCCATCATAGTCGTTGCAAGCTGAATCTCCTCAGGTGTAACCTGACCTTTGGCCTTCGCGACGTGCCCCATCACAGAAAATGCCGCTTTAAAAAACTCTTCCTGACGCTCCGCTTGGCTAGGACCACTTCCAAAACTGGTATTAAAACCAGCTTGTCTTAAGCGACGAGCTTTATCGAATTGATGACCAATAAACAGGCCAAATATGGCGCCAAACGGGCCTCCAAACAAAAAGCCAAAAAATAAGCCTAGAATTTTGCCGAAAATATGCATTATGTGCTCTCAATCTCTGAATTTTTTCGTCGTTAAGCGGTCTGATAGTGCTGTTAACCACAAATTCCTTTATCATAAGGACCGTTTATTCTACATTCGGTCATTAACATATTGCGAACAATTGACCTCGTAAGTTCAAGGTCAGTCGATGCAACACCGGATATATCAAGTTAAACAGGATAGTAAAACTCGATGTCACGTTTTTCCCGCACCTTGTTAGCCGCTTCAATCAGCGCAGCTCTTTTTGTGCCTCAAACTCAAGCAGAAGCTATGGTAGACGATAGTGTGCAGGAACTGCCCGCTATAGATCAATGTTTGATTAATGTCTCTGAGCCACAAGACCCTAGTCAGCAGCCTGTCACATTAGAAGCTGATAGCCTAGAAGCTATTAACGGTGATAAAGCAACATACAAAGGCGATGTTGTAGTTGTTCAAGGCAACAAGCGCTTTCAAGCCGATCAAGTCACGCTGCACCAAAAAGAAAACATCATTGTTGCAGAAGGTAACGTGGCATTCAGTGATGGAACAGTTAAATCGACATCAGACAAAGTAACTAATCACCTGAATACCGAAAACATCACGCTCGAGAATACCAAGTACAAGTTTCTGTGTGAACCTGGCCGTGGCGATGCCGTATACATAGCAAAAACAGGCAAGGCTGTGTACGAAATTGAAGATGGTAGCATCACATCATGTCCTGAAGGCGACAATGCTTGGACAATGAAAGCGTCTGGTATAGAAGTAGACCAAAACGAAGAGGTCGCCACCTTCTATAACCCTCGCTTTGAAGTTCTGGATGTACCTGTATTCTACGTCCCTTATTTAACCGTTCCCATCGGAGATACTCGTAAGACTGGTTTTCTTTATCCGACCGCATCATACGGTTCAAGTGATGGCCTTGAGTTGGAGATTCCATTCTATTGGAACATTGCAGCCAACTACGATCTCGAAACAACGATCAAGTACATGCAGCAGCGTGGAACCCAGCTCAATAGTAAGTTTCGCTACCTAACCACGTTTGGTGAAGGTGAAATTGATGCGGAATACCTGCCAAATGACCGCAAATTCACGGAGAAAGGAGATCGTTGGGGTTTCCAGTACAAACATGACGGGATTTACCAACAGTCTTGGAAGTTTAATATTGATTACTCACAAGTGAGTGATGTCGATTATTTCACAGATGTAGATTCGAGTATCGGTAGCCGTGAAGATGGTCAGTTAGTCCAGGAAGGTAAAGTGCAATATCGTGCTTCTAACTGGGATGCGACCTTGTTAACCCGTGACTTTCAGGTATTGACCGAAAGCGATAACCTTCCTTACCACATTCTACCTCAGCTCAAGCTAAATTATTACGCACCAGAGCTTTGGCGCTATTTAGATTTTGATGTGATCAGTCATATCACACGATTTGACACAGAAGCAGAAGGTAAGCCATCAGCCACTCGAGTTCATATAGAGCCGGGCTTTACCGTACCAATTGGAACAACTTGGGGCTCATGGACAACAGAAGCTCGCTTGCTAGGTACCTACTATCAACAAGACTTAACTGATGTCAGTGATAATGAATTAGAGGAAAGCGTAGCACGTGTAATGCCAGAGGTTCGCTCATTAGCCGGTGTGGTTTTAGAGCGAGATACCATTATTATGGACAACTATACGCAAACGCTCGAACCCCAAGTCCAATACCTCTATATTCCAGAGGTCGACCAAAACAACATCGCGAACTACGACACTACGCTGTTACAGACGGACTATTACGGTTTATTCCGCAGTCGCAAGTACAGTGGCGTAGATAAAATCCAGGGGGCTAACCAATTTAGTTATGGTGCGAGCTCCCGTTTTTATGACAGCAACTACAAAGAACGCTTAAGCGTCTCCTTTGGTCAAATCATCTACTTAGACAGAGCAAATCGCCTCGATAGTACATCAGACAAACCATCTCAATACTCTGCTTGGGCAGTTGAAATGGACTTTAACTATGGTGACTACCTGTTCTACCATGGTGGCATTCAATACGATGTCGACTCTAGTGAAGTACAACTTGGCAATAGCACACTAGAATATCGTTTTGCCAAAGGTTACCTCCAAGGTAACTACCGCTATGTTACCCGCAGCTACATCGAAAATACCTTAGGTGATAGCTTAGGAGACTTAGATTCCATTACCGAAGATGGCATCTCACAAGGTGGCTTACTTGCCAGCTATCAACTAACTCGCCACTGGGATGCCAGCGTGCAGTATTTCTATGACTTTACAACAGAAGAAACCATTGAGTGGTTAGGTCGAGTAAACTACACATCCGATTGTTGGTACGTAGGCGTGTCATACAGTAACCAATTACGCAACTGGGATCCTGACTTCAATAACTACCCGAATTCTGAACCTGAGTACGAGAGCAACTTCAGCGTCAACTTTGGTATTATTGGCTTTGGTACCAACCTAGGTGGTGGTTCTGGCAGCAGCGATAACTCATTGGGCTACGGTCGCCCATTCTTCTTAAACAACTAATTTGACCATCTGCTGTCTAAATAGCAGATGATGAATGGATAGGACTACGAATGAAATTTTGGAAACAGTCGTTGTTAGCACTGGTTACAGCAGGTCAATTTAATCTTGCATCTGCTGAGCCAGTCGCACTTGATAAAATTAATGTCATTGTAAATAGCGGTGTCATTCTTGAAAGTGATATTGACGCTTCGATCAAAACGTTGAAAGCGAATGCTCGTAAGAGTGGTCAAGGCCTGCCAGAGCAAGATGTCCTGCGCCAGCAAGTAACCGAAAAACTCATCATCGATACACTGCAACAGCAAGAAGCTGAGCGTATTGGCGTTCGAATTGACGACAATCGCCTTAACCAAGCGATTGAAGAAATTGCCAAGAATAATAACCAAAGCATTGAGCAGTTAAGTGACTCTATTGCAGCGGAAGGACTTGAATACTCAGAGTTTCGTGAGCAAGTACGTAAAGAGATAGCCGCATCAGAGGCCCGCAACGCACTCGTTCGACGTCGAATCAATATTCTTCCAGCAGAAGTTGATAACTTAGCCAACATTTTAGCACAAGAAACCAACGCTACCGTTCAATACAAAATTGGCCATATTCAGCTACGCGTCAACGATGGTGATGACGCTGCCGCTCTAGAAAAACAAGCGAAGGAAATCGTTGCCAAATTAAATGGCGGTGCCGACTTCGCAACCATGGCATACACCTACTCAAAAGGGCCGAAAGCTCTACAAGGCGGTGACTGGGGATGGATGCGTAAAGAAGAAATGCCCACAATATTTGCCGACCATGTCGCTATGCAAAACAAAGGCAGCATCATTGGTCCATTTCGCAGTGGTGTTGGCTTCCACATTTTAAAAATTGAAGATGTGAAAGGTCTTGAAACGGTCGCTGTTACTGAAGTAAACGCTCGTCATATCCTTATACGCCCGACCGTAATCCTCAGTGATGAAGGCGTACAAAAAGAGTTAAATGAAATCATTGAGCGTATTCAATCTGGAGAAGCCACCTTTGGAGAGTTGGCTCGTCAATACAGCCAAGATCCAGGCTCAGCGGCACAGAATGGTGAATTAGGCTATCAAACCTCTGATTTATACGTTCCAGAATTCAAACACCAAGTTGACACTTTGCCTGAAGGAAAAATCAGCGAACCATTTAAAACCGTCCATGGTTGGCACATTGTAGAAGTGCTTGATCGTCGTCAGGTAGATCGTACTGATTCAGCGATGAAGAACAAAGCTTACCGCATTTTGTTCAACCGTAAGTTCAATGAAGAAGCAAGTGCTTGGCTACAAGAGCTACGAGCAAGTGCATTTGTTGAAGTGATTAAGGATGACGAAGATGACAGTTAAGCGCATCATCGTAACAGCCGGAGAACCCGCAGGGATAGGCCCTGATTTGGTATTGGCACTATCCAAAGAGAGTTGGCCACATCAAATCGTTGTTTGTGCTGATAAAAATCTACTTCAACAACGTGCCAAACAGTTATCAATTGATGTCGAATTGATTGACTACCAGCCAGATTCTCAACCAGTGGCTCAGCAAGCAGGCTCTCTTATTGTTGATCACATCACTCTCGATGCTCCGGCAATCGCTGGAGAATTGAATGAGACAAACGGACATTACGTATTAAAAACACTAGAAAGAGCCGCTTTAGGCTGTATGAGTGGTGAATTTGATGCTATTGTCACCGGCCCTGTTCACAAGGGAGTGATTAACCGTGCTGGTGTAGCGTTCAGCGGCCATACTGAATTTTTCGCGGAAAAATCTAACACTCCACTAGTGGTGATGATGCTGGCGACAGAAGGCTTACGTGTTGCACTCGTGACAACCCATATTCCTTTAGCGTATGTATCAAAAGCCGTGACAGAAGAACGACTGGAAAGCATTATCCATATTCTGCATAACGACCTAGTCGAGAAGTTCGCAATTCAATCACCAAAGATTTATGTGTGCGGCCTTAATCCGCATGCAGGTGAAGATGGCTGCCTCGGTAAAGAAGAGATTGAAACCATCACGCCAACACTAGATAAACTGCGTCAACGCGATGGCATGAACTTAATTGGCCCGCTACCGGCTGATACCATTTTCAATGAAAAATACCTTGAAGATGCCGATGCAGTTTTAGGGATGTACCACGATCAGGTACTTCCTGTACTAAAATACAAAGGCTTTGGACGCTCAGTAAACATTACTTTGGGTCTACCTTTTATCAGGACCTCCGTTGATCACGGCACTGCATTAGATCTGGCAGGAACAGGCAATGCAGATACAGGAAGCTTCCGAACTGCACTAGCTCATGCGATTGAGCTTGTAGAAAAGAAAACCAGTTAACTTGAGAAAATTATGAGAAACGATGTCCACTTAGGACACAAGGCCCGCAAGCGCTTTGGTCAAAACTTCTTGAACGACCCATACATCATTGATGGTATTGTATCAGCGATCAACCCAAGACCAGGGCAAAACTTGGTAGAAATTGGTCCTGGCTTAGGCGCGATTACTGAGCCAGTAGGTCGTGAAGTTGATAAGTTTACTGTCATCGAGCTTGACCGAGACCTTGCAGAGCGTCTTCGCAACCATCCTGAATTAGCTGATAAGCTAACCATTCATGAAGGCGATGCGATGCGTTTTGACTTCACTCAGCTTGTGAAGCCAAACAACAAATTACGTATTTTTGGTAACTTGCCATACAACATCTCGACGCCACTGATGTTCCACCTATTTGAGTACCATAAAGATGTGCAAGATATGCACTTTATGTTGCAAAAAGAAGTGGTTAACCGCTTAGCAGCGGGCCCAGGTACCAAAGCTTATGGCCGCCTAACGGTGATGGCTCAGTACTACTGTAAAGTCGTCCCTGTTTTGGAAGTACCACCAACGGCGTTTGTGCCGCCACCAAAAGTCGACTCAGCAGTAGTACGTCTCGTGCCTTATGAAGAGCTGCCGTATCCTGCAACGAGTCTCAACTGGCTCGATCGCGTATGTCGTGAAGGCTTTAATCAACGCCGTAAAACAGTACGCAACTGTTACAAAGCACTCGTTGATGCCGAAACACTAGAAAGCCTAGATATCAATCCTGGCATGCGTCCAGAAAATCTAACATTGAAACAATTTGTAGATTTAGCCAACTGGCTAGACGCCAACCGAAAATAGTTTCGACTAGAATTAAAGGGTGATAAACGTTAGTTTATCGCCCTTTATTGACTTTAAAGAGGAGTTTACATGGAAGCTGTCCCTTGTATAAAAGTCCAAGTTCATAGCAAATACATTCCAGAGCAGTCCCAACCTGACGCTAATCGTTACCTTTTTGCTTATATCATTACCATCAAGAACTTAAGTTCGCAAACCGTGCAACTGTTAAGCCGGCGCTGGCTTGTTACAGACGCGAATGGCAAACAACTAACCATCGAGGGGGATGGCGTGGTTGGTCAACAGCCTTTTATTGATGGTAGCGACGAATACACCTATAGCAGTGGTACCGCCATCGAAACACCTGTCGGAGTAATGCAAGGCCAATACATCATGCTAGATGAAAAAGGTAATGAGTTCATCGCAGAAATCGATCCATTCCGACTCGCTATTCCTAATATTCTTAACTAATTCGAGGCATTTGTGGCTACATACATTGTTGGTGATATTCAAGGTTGCTTTGACGAACTACAACTTCTTCTCGAAACCGTAAGCTTCACTCCACAAAAAGACACATTATGGCTAGCGGGAGATCTTGTGGCTCGAGGCCCTAAGTCTCTAGAAACATTAAGGTTCGTACGAGGCCTTGGCGACAGCGCTAAAGTCGTCTTAGGCAACCATGATCTCCACCTTCTTGCTGTGGCTCTGGGCATCCACAAAATCAAAAGCAAAGACAAAACAGCGCCTATTTTGGAAGCAGAAGATCGCGATGAACTACTTCATTGGCTAAGGGAACAACCTTTGCTTGCTGAGCACCCAGAGTTTGTCATGTGCCATGCGGGTATTTCACCACAGTGGACACTGGAACAAGCTCGTCAATGTGCAAGTGAGGTCGAAGCCTGCTTACAAAGTGAAGATTGGCCTTGGCTCATTGAAAATATGTACGATAACCAACCAGACTTTTGGCACTCAGAGTTAACCGGAATTGAACGCTACCGCTACATTATTAATGCCTTTACCCGCATGCGCTTTTGTTTCCCAGACGGACGTCTAGATATGGGGTGCAAGCTCCCGCCACAGGAAGTCAAAGATAACGAGTACATCCCTTGGTTTGCTCTTGAGCAACGTGTCTTACTTGAAAAATCGGTTCTATTTGGTCATTGGGCTGCACTTGAAGGCTATGACGATGCCAATGTCATCGGATTAGACACTGGCTGTGTTTGGGGTGGCAGCTTAACTATGCTGCGCTGGGAGGATAAGACCTTCTTTACTCAAAAAGCGCTTTAAAACTCGATACTCAAATATCAAAAAGGTTGACGACTAGGTCAACCTTTTCTTTATACAACGTTCATGCGCCTAGTTAGTTTTTTCCAGCACGACAAAACGCATATCGTAGGCATTTTTTTCGTCTGCACTAAACGCTTCTGAATAAGACTCCTGAAAGTCTGAACCCCATTGTGGAAATTGCGTATCACCGTCAATCTCCGCATCAATATGAGTCACGTAAAGCTTATTGGCTAAAGGTAAGCAAGCGGTATAAATTGCACCACCACCGATGATCATAACCTCTTCCACTGAACCTACAGCTTGTAAAGCTTCATCAATAGAAATCACCGTAGTGACACCATCAATAACCAAGCTAGCATCACGGCTGATAACTATATTTTCACGACCAGGTAGCGGACGGCCAATCGAATCATAGGTCTTACGTCCCATCACGACGGGTTTACCCATTGTGCAGCGCTTGAACCACGCAAAGTCTGCTGGCAAATGCCATGGCATCTGATTGTCTTTACCAATAACTCGATCGTTTGCCATCGCGGCGATCATACTAATGATCATTGTGTGCTCCTGCTTAATTAAACAATGGGTTTACGGCGATAGAATAGCAAGCCTGGCATCGCTAGGCCAACCGCTAATCCTGCGATAATAAACATTGCTTTCAAGAAATTCTCCATCAGCATCGCCACCAGTTCAGGACTATAGCCTCGGTGATTGAGCTCCACTAAAGCAATCATCGCTTTAAAGGCAAATACACCAGGCACCATTGGAATCAACGCAGCAACGGTAAATACTTTGGGGTGCGCCAAAAACCGGTGTGACCAATGAATGCCAACCATACTCACGATCATGGCTGCAAAGAAGGTTGCCCACTCGATTGGAATACCAAAATGCATCATTAAATAACGAGAGCCGTGACCAATAGCTCCGCCTAACGCGCAGTATAAGAGTGCTTTTTGCGGCACGTTGAAAACCAAGGCAAACCCAACAGCCGGGATCGCCGCAAACAACATGTCGTTGAGCAAGCCTAACAGCAGTTCAATTGAGATCATGCTACCCACCCCCAGACACCAACTAAGCTCATAGCGGCAACAATGCCTAAGCTAGTTGCAAGTGTTAGCAAACTAGCCATAACAAAACGGGCAATTCCCATATTGATATAGCCCTTGAGCATATCCGCAACAGAATTGATCAATGGAAAACCAGGAACCAGCATTAACACTGAAGAGGCCATCACAATAGAAGGAGAGTTACCTAGCTCATAGATAACCGCTTGTGCCGAAACAGCAGTGGTCACAAAGGCCGTGGCAGCAAAATTGAGCAGCGGGTTAAAATGACGATGGCCAATTTCTTGCCGAACTATCATCCCCGTAGCAGAGGCTAAAAAAGTCATCGCAAACACGATCCAATCACCTCCAGCTAAGCGGCTAAAGGCTGCACATGATAAGCCAATCATAAATACAACTAACCAACGATTGTATCGCTCTGGGCTAATCTGATTGAGCTTCTGCTGCGCCAGCGCATAGTCGATAATGCCTCTCTCAAGCATGATGCAGATTCGCTGTACCTGAGTTATGGCACGCATGTTAATCCCTCTATCGGGACAGCGCCGGGCAGTGGTAATGCAATGTTCTTGATAAACGGTGGTAACAACCAGTGAACTGGCTGATAGGGAGACTTCAACCTCGTCCATGCCTGATGCCATGCCAAAGCGGCGCATCAAGTCACCAACTAACGTACTTTCAGCGCCATGAGCCAAAAGCATTTGCCCTGCTTGGGCGATCATACGAGAAACGGCGCGTTGCTTAGATGCCATGTAATTATCCTACTCCTTTAGAATGCGGATATTGTGCTGCGAAAATGAACTCAATGATTTGATTTAGACACAAAAAAGCCGCAATAGTCATTGCGGCTTAAATATTTATTCAGTGATTAGTCACGAACGTAGACAACGTGACCGTCATCTTCTTCATCGTCCCAATCATCCCAATCGTCATCATCTTCAGTGATAACATCTTTACCTGCGATCGCATCTTTATGGTAATCATCCCACATGAAGTCCACTTTCTCTTCTTCAGAAAGCTCTTCTTCTTCACGAGGTAGATTTTCCATAAAGTCAGCGAGCTTGTAGCACAACTCCTTTGTGCCATCTCGGTTTACGGCAGAAATCTTGTAGTAATCCTCTTCCCAACCTAACGCGTCAAGAATGTTTTGGATCACTTCGTTTGCTTCTTCCTCTGGCATTAGATCAACTTTATTGAAGATCAACCAACGTGGTTTACCAGCCAGTTTTTCGCTGTACTGCTCTAGTTCATCAATGATCGTTAATGCATTCTGAACAGGATCAGATTGATCAATCGGCATGATATCGATCATATGTAGAAGAACTCGACAACGCTCAAGGTGTTTCAAGAAACGAATACCAAGGCCCGCGCCATCTGCCGCGCCTTCAATCAAGCCCGGAATATCCGCAACAACAAAGCTTTTCTCAGGTACAACACTCACCACACCTAAGCTTGGAATAAGCGTTGTAAACGGGTAATCAGCCACTTTTGGTTTCGCTGCAGATACCGCGCGAATAAAGGTTGATTTACCCGCATTTGGTAGACCTAGCATACCAACATCAGCAAGTAGCAACAGCTCTAGGCGAATCTCACGGATCTCACCTTTGGTACCTAGTGTCTTTTGACGTGGTGCTCGGTTTACTGACGATTTAAAACGGGTGTTACCTAGACCGTGCCAACCGCCTTTTGCGATCATCACTTTCTTACCGTGCTCAGCAACTTCTGCTACGATTTCATTGGTGTGAATATCTACCGCTCGTGTACCCACTGGTACACGTAGCACGTTATCTTTACCACGTTTACCAGTACAGTTACCACCGCGGCCATTTTCACCACGTTCCGCTTCATAGAAGCGTTGGAAACGGTAATCAATCAGCGTGTTAAGGTTCTCATCAGCTTGGATGTAAACATCACCACCATCACCGCCGTCGCCACCATCAGGGCCACCTTTCGCAACGAATTTCTCACGCCAGAAACTCACTACACCGTTACCGCCATCAC
>NZ_CFHWOM010000071.1:0-14846 GCF_984391705.1 Vibrio sp.
GTACTTTAACTACTGGCATATGCCTTTCACCTCAGGGGTTAATTCGTTAATGCTGGAACGTTAGTGAGCCAAACACTCATGTTCGGTCTCAAACCAGCTTGATCAAAAATGGTGCGGAATTTTAATCCGATCACACAGGCTTTGTAAAGCGTTTTGTTGAGTACAGTTTGCACAAAATTTGTTTGCAAGGCCAAGGCGCGGTAATATTGCGCCAATTTTGAATTATAGACAAACACATCCTAGGTAAACCATGCGCATTATTGGTATCGAAACCTCTTGTGATGAAACAGGCATTGCAATTTATGATGATGAGAAAGGACTGCTTTCCCATCAACTATATAGTCAGGTAAAACTGCACGCAGACTATGGCGGTGTAGTGCCAGAGCTTGCATCTCGAGATCACGTAAAGAAAACCATTCCTCTTATTAAAGCGGCAATGGCAGAAGCGAATCTCACACCGAAAGATATTGATGGTATTGCTTACACGGCGGGGCCAGGCTTAGTTGGCGCCCTGCTAGTGGGTGCGACTATTGGTCGTAGTATTGCCTATGCATGGGGGATTCCAGCGGTTCCAGTCCATCATATGGAAGGTCATTTGCTTGCTCCGATGTTAGAGGATAATCCTCCACCATTTCCGTTTGTTGCGGTGTTGGTTTCTGGTGGTCACTCTATGATGGTTGAAGTAAAAGGCATCGGCGAGTACACCATTTTGGGCGAATCGATTGATGATGCGGCAGGTGAGGCGTTTGATAAAACAGCGAAGCTAATGGGACTGGATTACCCTGGTGGTCCGTTATTGTCTAAGTTGGCAGAAAAGGGGACCCCAGGTCGCTTTAAATTCCCGCGTCCAATGACTGACCGCCCTGGCCTTGACATGAGTTTTTCAGGCTTGAAGACTTTTACAGCAAATACTATTGCTGCTAACGGTGACGATGAGCAAACTCGAGCAGATATTGCTCTAGCATTTGAAGAAGCTGTGTGTGCAACGTTAACTATTAAGTGTAAGCGTGCATTAGAGCAAACGGGCTTTAAGCGTATTGTTATTGCGGGTGGAGTAAGTGCTAACCGTCGTCTTCGCGCAGATTTAGAGCAATTAGCGAAGAAAATTGGCGGTGAGGTGTATTACCCTCGCACGGAGTTCTGTACAGATAACGGTGCAATGATTGCTTATGCGGGTATGCAGCGCTTGAAAAACGGCGAGGTGGCCGATCTTTCTGTTCAAGCGAAACCGCGTTGGCCAATTGATCAACTGGATCCGATCAAGTAAAGATCCCGCTGCTGTACAGTAAGGTCGCTCTCGTAGCGGCCTTTTGTTTATCAACTTCTTAAGTGTTCCGAGCTGTCAAAAATGTAATAAATGGTAAGCTCGCATTTTATAAAAATAACGAATGGATAAAACCATGGACAAATTTTTGATTGATGGCCGTCAAATGGCTTATCTAGATGTGGGCACTGGCCCAGTTGTTGTTTTTGGTCATAGCTACCTCTGGGACAGTGCGATGTGGGCGCCTCAAGTTGAAGTATTGAGTCAGCACTATCGATGTATCGTTCCAGAGTTATGGGCGCATGGCGAATCTGATGCAGCCCCAGAACAAACTCGTTCACTAACAGATTATGCCAAGCAGGTTGTGGCTCTGATGGATCACTTGGATATTGAGACGTTTTCTATAGTCGGTCTTTCTGTTGGTGGTATGTGGGGATGTGAAGTGGTTTCTCTTATACCGTCGCGTGTTGCTTCTCTGGTTCTTATGGATACTTTTGTTGGTTTGGAGCCGGAAGTTACCCATGCTAAATATTTTGGCATGTTAGATGCGATCTCCGCCGCCCAAATGATCCCAGAGCCGATTGTAGACGCGGTTACACCGCTGTTTTTCGCGAACAATGCGAACCAAGATAGCCCGGAATTAGTTCATCGTTTTCGCACTAAGCTGCAGAATTTAACGGGAGAATCGGCTGTTGAGACAGCACGAGTTGGTCGCATGGTATTTGGCCGTAGAGATCAAATTGAGGAAATTGAAAAGTTTGCTTTACCCGTACTGATTGCGGTTGGGCAAGAAGATATTCCAAGGCCAGTATTGGAGTCTTACTTGATGCACGATACGATTTCTGGCTCGCAACTGGTCCAAATACCAAAAGCGGGGCATATATCTAACTTGGAGCAACCAGAATTTGTGACCGGAATGCTGAACGACTTCTTAACCAAACATGCTCAATAAATGTAAGGCCTCATCATGAGGCCTTATTCAATTCTTGCTTCTTTTCGCCAATTTTAGGCTCTGCACCATCCAGTAATCGGCGAATGTTTTGGTGATGCCTAAAGACGATCAAACAGCACAACATCGCAACGGGTAGTGTGTATTGAGGTTTTATCATCCAAGTATATAAAGGTGCGAGCAGTACGGTGACGATGGCTGCGAGGGAAGAGTAGCGAAACAAAAAAGCGACCGCTAACCAAGTTGCGATGACCATAGCGGTAAAATCTAAACCGATAGGTGCAATAGCACCGAGCGCTGTGGCGACACCTTTTCCACCTTTGAAATGGAAAAATAGTGGGTACATATGACCCAAACATGCCGCAATTGCAATCACGCCTAGAATGACAGGATCAATTCCTAAAAAGAAAGCGCTCCAGACAGGAATGGTGCCTTTGAGCATATCGCATAGTAATACGGCGACGGCGGCCTTTTTCCCACCAATACGCAATACATTAGTCGCTCCTGGATTATTGGAACCCATTTTTCGAGGGTCAGGTAGGCGGAGCATACGACATATTAAAACCGCACTAGAGATCGAACCTAACAAGTAGGCAATGATGATCATTACAAGTGCTAATGGTGTCATATCAAGTTAACTCGTCTTTTGAGGTGTTTGTCAGGCAACTAATTGATATTATATCGAGCTTGCCGGCCTCAACAATAATGGTTTAGGCGATAGAATAGTACGACTTTTTGTCACAATTGGGTATCCGACCTCTAAAGGAAGTAACGCATGGATAAAGTATTTATCGAGCAGCTAGAAGTAATTACCACCATCGGTGTTTACGATTGGGAGCAAGAAATAAAGCAAAAATTAGTGCTTGATATTGAAATGGCTCATGACAACCGCCCTGCGGGTAAAAGTGATGACGTGGTGGATGCCCTGGATTATGCAGAGGTCAGCGGTGCTGTCTTAGCTCATATCGAAGGCGGTCGATTCCTATTAGTTGAGCGAGTAGCGGAAGAAATTGCTGAGCTGATTATGACTCAATTTAATGTCCCTTGGATTAAGATTCGTTTGACTAAACCGGGTGCGGTGCCTCAAGCGAAAGGGGTTGGTGTGATCATCGAGCGAGGCGCTGCATGATCACCGCTTATATTGGTGTTGGTTCCAATATTGAAAGGCGTAAACACATCCAGGCGGCGATCAAAGAACTTGGAATGCTCGGTAAAGAGTTGCGGCTTTCGACGGTATTTGAGTGCGAGGCGGTTGACTTTGAAAGTCATGCTTTTTACAACCTTGTCGTAGAAATGAAAACCTCGTTAGATTTAGCAGAATTTGCGCGACAGCTGCGTTTAATTGAGCTCAAATGGGGCCGCGCTGCGAATGCGGGAAAATATGAACCGCGTACCATTGATTTAGATATCATTTTATTTGGTGACCACGTTTCTGAAACCAAGCCTGAATTGCCTCGCAGCGACATATATAAATACGCTTTTGTTCTTCAGCCTTTGTTAGAGCTGTGTCCGTCTAGAGTGATTCCACTTGATGGTCGAAGCGTTGAACAGATTTGGCAGCAGTCTCAGTTTGATACTGCGTTGTTGCCTGTACCTTTATGGTTTAATCAATAATTTTAAGAGATTCTGATGAGTTATATTGAAGCCTTCCTTCTTGCATTGATTCAAGGCCTAACTGAGTTTTTGCCAATTTCTAGCTCGGCCCATTTGATTTTGCCGTCGGCAGTATTGGGGTGGGAAGACCAAGGATTAGCGTTTGATGTTGCCGTTCATGTCGGTACGTTGGCGGCGGTTATGATCTATTTTCGAAAAGAGGTTGTAACACTGTTAGGTGCGTTTTTCGCTTCAATCTTTAAGGGTGACCGAAGCAAAGAGGCTAAGTTTGCTTGGATGATCGTAATTGCGACGATCCCCGCATGCGTTTTAGGTCTGTTTTTAAAAGATTTTATCGAACTCTACTTGCGTAGTGCTTGGGTTATTGCGACAACTACCATTATATTCGGTTTACTGCTTTGGTATGTGGATCGAAATGCAAAGTTAGTCGCAGATGAATATGAGGCTGACTGGAAAAAAGCTCTTTTTGTCGGCTTAGCGCAAGCAATGGCATTGATTCCTGGTACCTCTCGCTCTGGTGCCACAATCACGGCAGCGCTTTATCTAGGTTTTACTCGTGAAGCAGCAGCACGTTTTTCATTCTTAATGTCGATTCCTATTATTTTACTTGCTGGTGGTTATTTAGGTTTGAAGTTGGTAACAAGCGGTGAACCTATCCACTTTGGCTTTTTAATGACGGGAATTATCACTTCATTTATCAGTGCTTACTTGTGTATTCACTTCTTCCTTAAGTTGATTTCACGCATGGGAATGACGCCATTTGTCATTTACCGACTGATTCTTGGGGTAGGCTTGTTTGGCTTCCTCATGATGAGTTAATAATTAAACGTTAAGAATAATCTTTCCAAAGGCCACATCGTCCAATCTCGCGCCCATGGCGACATTGTGATATATATGTGGTCTTTCTTTATCTCTCTTCTTTGAATCTACGTTATGCGAATTTTTGCACTGACTCTTCTTATCGTTTTAGGCTGGCTTCAGTTTGAGCTGTGGTTTGGCAAAAACGGAATTTCTGACTTTCAAGTTGTGAATGCAGATATCGAGGTTCAGCATCAGGTGAATGGTAATTTGCAAACACGCAATAGTGAAATGTTCGCTGAAATAGACGATCTACGCCAAGGCTTGGACGCTATTGAAGAGCGTGCTCGTCATGAGTTAGGAATGATCAAAGAAGGAGAAACTTTCTATCGTATTATCGGAGAGGATGACTAAGTGTCTGATCTCACACCGTCGGCGATCGTTGCTATCGTACCGGCAGCTGGTGTTGGTAGCCGTATGCAAGCTGACCGACCTAAGCAGTATCTGACTATCGAGGGCAAAACGGTACTTGAGCATACCGTAGAGAAGCTATTGTCTCATTCATTGATTTCTCGTGTCATTGTGGCAATTAGTGAGGGCGATCCCTATTACCCACGCTTAGCGCTGAGTCAGCGAGCAGATGTAATTCGAGTACCAGGAGGGAAAGAAAGAGCGGACTCTGTGCTATCTGGACTGAGTTATGTCTCTTTGCATAAGCTTTCTGATTGGGTGATGGTCCATGACGCTGCTAGGCCATGCGTGAGCTTAAATGACATAGACAGCCTTATTGCACAATCGATCACTCATGATTGCGGAGCGATTCTCGCCTCTCCTGTTCGAGATACGATGAAGCGAGCGAATGGTCAGCAAGAAATTGATCATACAGTAGAAAGGGAAGCTTTGTGGCATGCATTAACTCCACAGATGTTTAAAACCGAGCAATTGACTCAGGCTCTTTCTTCAGCCCTGTCTGAAGGTGTTGCCATTACTGATGAAGCCTCGGCACTAGAGTGGTTAGGAGAATCTCCCGCTTTGGTAAAGGGGAGTGCTGACAATATAAAAATTACTCAACCAGAAGATTTGGCACTTGCAGAGTTTTATCTAACGCGAAATAAAGGATAACGTATGATTCGAATTGGTCATGGCTTTGATGTTCACAAGTTTGGTGGGCAAGGCCCTGTTATTATTGGTGGTGTCGCAGTGCCTTATGAACAAGGACTGATCGCTCACTCAGATGGCGATGTTGCACTGCATGCATTATGTGATGCTTTGTTGGGTGCGATTGCTGCAGGTGATATTGGTCGCCACTTCCCAGATACAGATGATGAGTGGAAGGGGGCTGATAGCCGCGATTTATTACGTGATGTTTATCGCCGAGTAAAAGAGCAAGGTTATGTGCTCGGTAATGCTGATATCACGATTATGGCTCAAGCCCCTAAAATGGCACCGCATATTGGAGCTATGTGTGAAGTCATTGCACAAGATTTAGAAACAGATCTACGTAACGTCAATGTAAAAGCGACAACAACAGAGCGTTTGGGCTTTACAGGGCGTAAAGAAGGTATCGCTACAGAAGCGGTCGTATTACTTATTAAAAAATAACTCAGTTACATACCGTCTATGCTTTGTAAGTAGGCTGTGTGTAATGGAAATTGATATGTCTGATATTTTATCTTCACTGGCTTACCTAAATGGTAAACCAACAGCTACGGCAAAAATTAAAGCGCAACCTGAGCATTTTCAGGTGAATGAAGTTCTGGGTTATGGGTTTTCCGGTAGCGGTGAACACTTAATGGTGCGTATTCGAAAAACGGGTGAAAACACCAGCTTTGTTGCGAATGAGTTGGCGAAGGCATGTGGAGTAAAGTCAAAAGACGTCAGCTGGGCTGGATTGAAAGACCGCCATGCAGTGACTGAGCAATGGTTGAGTATTCATTTACCAAAAGGTGATACACCAGATTTCAGTGATTTTTTAGCTCAGTACCCAAGTATCGAAATTCTCGAAACGACACGCCATAACAAAAAGCTTCGCCCTGGTGAGCTCGCGGGTAATCAGTTCGTAGTTACGCTATCGGAAGTCAGTAATGTTGAAGATGTATTAAAGCGTCTCGAGTCTATCGCGATGACGGGAGTTCCAAACTACTTCGGCAGCCAACGATTTGGCAATCAAGGAAATAACCTTGAAGAGGCGCGACGCTGGGGCAAGGACAATGTTCGCACTCGCAATCAAAATAAACGCAGTCTGCTGTTATCAGCGGCCCGCTCTTGGATCTTCAATAACATCCTTTCAGAGCGTATTGAGCAAGGCTTGTTCAATGATGTTGTTGAGGGCGATCTAGTTCTTACGCAATCATCACTGGTTCAAGCTGAGGCTGCCAATCTTGCAGAGTTGAATGAAGAGTTAGCGAAAGGGCTGTTGGATATTACAGCAGCAATGGCGGGTGATAATGAATTGCCTACTCAAGCCAGAGCGCTGGAATTAGAGCAACCACATCTAGATGCTGAACCTGATTTGATGTCGCTTATTCGCGGAAATCGTATGCGTCACGATCGTCGAGCTATTTCATTGAAAGCCCAAGATCTAACCTGGCAGGCAGAAGGCGACAATGTGACATTGCGTTTCTCACTAGATGCTGGTTGTTTTGCCACTTCCATTGTTCGTGAGTTGGTCAATGAAATCGAAGTAGAACGAGTTTATTGATGGCTGATAAGAAATTAAAAGTTTTATTAAGCAATGATGATGGCGTGCATGCAGAAGGTATTCATGCATTATCTAAGAGCTTAAGAGATATTGCAGAGGTAACGATTGTTGCGCCCGACCGTAATCGTTCTGGCGCCTCTAATTCGTTGACATTAGAGCAGCCCTTGCGTGTAAATGAGATTTCTACCGGCGTCTTTTCTGTGCAAGGTACCCCAACGGACTGTGTTCACTTTGCACTAAATGAGCTGATGAAAGATGAGTTACCAGACTTGGTTTTATCGGGTATAAACCATGGCGCAAACCTTGGCGATGACGTCTTATATTCAGGTACGGTTGCGGCTGCAATGGAGGGGCATTTTCTCGGTGTGCAGTCGGTGGCTTTTTCTCTAGTTGGTAAGCAACATTTTGCTACTGCAGGGAGAATTGCTCGCCAGATAGTTGAGCAACATATGGAAAAGCCTATTCCTACTAATCGACTTCTTAACATCAATATCCCGGATTTGCCTTTTGAAGCATTGCAAGGTGTTGCTGTGACGCGTTTAGGTGCTCGTCATCACGCAGAAGCGATGATTAAGCAGCAAGATCCTCGAGGTCATGATATATACTGGCTTGGTCCACCTGGAAAGGAGCAAGATGCTGGCGAAGGTACGGACTTCTATGCGGTCGATCAAGGCTTTGTGTCCGTGACACCGCTACAGGTTGACCTAACGGCACATGAATCATTAACAAGCATGGATAATTGGTTGAAGGATCACTAAGCATGGCAAACCCACAAGCAGATAGATTGATCGACTTTCTAGTGGCAAGTGGTATTCGAAATTCAAACGTGTTGGAAGCGGTGCGATGCTTGCCTCGTGAACAGTTTGTTTCTCAGGCAATGATGCATCAAGCGTACGACAATAATGCGTTACCCATTGGTCAAGGCCAGACTATCTCTCAGCCTTATATTGTGGCAAAAATGACGGAAATTCTGGAACTTAGCCGAACAAGCAAAGTCTTAGAGGTAGGGACAGGTTCCGGTTATCAAACTGCGATCTTAGCTCAGTTAGTGGATCATGTATTCTCAATTGAACGCATTAAATCTTTACAATGGGAAGCCAAACGCCGTCTAAAACAGCTCGATATTTATAATGTATCGACGAAGCATGGGGACGGCTGGCAGGGGTGGTCAGTAAAGGCGCCTTTCGATGCGATTATAGTTACTGCTGCTGCAGAATCGGTACCTGAAGCTTTATTACATCAGCTAGCGGAAGGCGGTATTATGGTGATACCAGTTGGAACAGAAGACCAACAGTTATTAAAAATCACTCGTCAAGGTGACACCTTTTCGTCAGAAGTTGTAGAAGTTGTTCGTTTTGTGCCGCTCGTGGCAGGTGATCTCGCTTAGCAATGTCTTTTAAGTCTTTCTCTCTCCTAATCGTTGGTATTTGTGGTGTGCTTTCTGGGTGCGCTGCTCATTCCCCTGCGCCAGTTACAGGCTTAAAGAAAGATTATGACTCTGTTTCTCGCGGTAGTTATCGAGGCAGTTATTACGAAGTCGAGAAAGGGGATACGCTCTATTTTATAGCTTATGTCACAGATAAAGATGTAAATGAGATTATTCGTTACAACAAGTTGACAGCACCTTACACAATATATCCGGGTCAGAAGCTCAGACTGTGGAAACCTGCCTACACGCCGCCAGCCTATGGTGGAACTGGGGCCGGCGTTCCAGTCGTGGCTGTAGCCGCTACTCCTTCGACGCCTGCTGCGAATTCGAGCAAAAACTCAAATCAAAAGGTTACGCAACCTAGTTCACAAAATACTCAAAAGGTGGCGAAAAAAGAGCCTCCGAAGAAGGTTGAACAATCTAAACCAAAGGAGTATGTTAAACCTACTGGTAAACAAAATGTTAACAAGGTTGTCAGCAGTGAACAGCCTAAAAACAATAAAGTTTCCAAATGGTTATGGCCAACTAAAGGGAGAGTGATCAAAAACTTTTCTGCTGGAGACCAAGGGAATAAAGGCATCGACATTGCAGGACAGCGAGGTCAGCCGATAGTCTCAACAGCAGGTGGCACCGTCGTTTATTCGGGAAATGCGTTACGAGGTTACGGCAATCTTGTGATTGTAAAACATAACGATAACTACTTAAGCGCATACGCTCATAATGACCGGTTGCTAGTACACGAAGGACAGAGTGTAAAAGCAGGCCAAAAAATAGCAACAATGGGCAGCTCTGGAGCCAACAGTGTTCGATTACACTTTGAAATTCGCTATCAAGGTAAGTCAGTGAATCCAAAACGCTACTTGCCGTAATAATTTACTGACAAGGTAAAATAGCGACATTAGACGTAGTAATGTCTTGCTAGCTCGCCAGGGGGAGGCGCTATGAGTATCAGCAATGCAGCAACGAAAGTCGAAGAATTTGAAGTTGGACAAGGTAATGCAGAAGCATTCGACTCTGACCGAGAATTGAAAACCACTAAACCTACAGCCGCTGAAGAAAGCAAAGACAAGGAAGAATTTGATGCTTCAGCCAAAAGCCTTGATGCCACCCAGCTTTATTTGGGTGAGATCGGCTTTTCACCACTACTAACTGCGGAAGAAGAAGTTCTTTATGCTCGTCGTGCTCTAAGAGGTGATGAAGCAGCAAGAAAACGAATGATTGAAAGTAATTTGCGCCTGGTGGTGAAAATTTCGCGTCGATACAGTAATCGAGGTCTCGCACTATTAGATCTTATCGAAGAAGGTAACCTAGGCCTTATTCGAGCAGTAGAGAAATTTGACCCAGAGCGTGGTTTCCGCTTCTCTACTTATGCCACTTGGTGGATCCGTCAAACCATTGAACGTGCGCTAATGAACCAAACTCGCACTATTCGCCTACCAATTCATGTAGTTAAAGAGCTTAACATTTACTTACGCACAGCTCGTGAGCTTTCGCAAAAACTGGATCATGAACCTACTGCTGAAGAAATTGCGACACAGTTAGATAAGCCAGTGGATGACGTAAGTAAGATGCTTCGCCTGAATGAGCGCATCAGCTCAGTGGATACACCTATTGGTGGTGACGGTGAAAAGGCACTTTTAGATATTATCCCGGATGTAAATAATTCAGATCCAGAAGTATCAACTCAAGACGACGACATTAAAAATTCACTGATTCACTGGCTAGATGAGCTTAACCCTAAGCAGAAAGAAGTTTTAGCACGCCGCTTTGGGCTTTTAGGCTATGAGCCTTCTACACTCGAAGAAGTAGGGCGTGAGATTAATCTAACTCGTGAACGTGTTCGTCAAATTCAAGTTGAAGGTCTACGCCGCTTAAGAGAGATTCTTATTAAGCAAGGTCTCAGCATGGAGAGCCTATTCAGTGTGACAGAAGACTAATTAGTGAGAAAAGTTAAAAAGCCTTGGCTGAGCCAAGGCTTTTTTGATCCTAATACTGTAATTAGCTTCTCAACTTAGGAAAAACTCGAACTGACTTAATTCGGTTTTCCTCTAGTTCGACGATTTCCATTGGGTGACCAGAAACTTGGACACTTAAGTGACTTTCTGGAATATCTTCTAAGTGTTCTAAAATGAGCCCGTTTAATGTTCTAGGCCCATCTGTTGGTAACTTCCACTTTAAGCCTTTGTTAATATCACGGATGTTGGCACTGCCATCAATCAAGAAGCTACCGTCTCCTTGAGGAGTAATTTCTTCTGAAAGGCTAGGTGCAATCGAGGTGGTAAACTCCCCGACGATCTCTTCGAGAATATCTTCAAGCGTGATCAAACCGATAATGTCACCATACTCGTCTACGATAAGGCCAATACGCTGTTTATTGCGCTGAAACTTGAGAAGCTGCACATTCAAAGGTGTGCTTTCTGGAATGAAGTAGACCTCATCTGCAGCACGTAACAATGTCTCTTTAGTGAACTCATTCTTCTCTAGCATTAGACGGTAAGATTCGCGCAAACGAAGCATGCCAACCACTTCATCTATTTGGTCTCGATAAAGCACTACTCGACCATGAGGTGAATGGGTCAATTGGCGAACAATAGATTTCCAGTCATCGTTAATGTCTATCCCCGTTATTTCATTGCGAGGAACCATGATGTCATTCACCGTGACATTCTCCAGATCCAAGATTGAGATCAACATGTCTTGGTGGCGTCTTGGGATCAAGCTACCTGCTTCATTAACTACTGTTCTTAGTTCTTCAGAACTTAAATGGTCGTCTCCACCATGATCCGCTTTAATGCCTAGCAAGCGAATGAAGCCATTAGTAATAAAGTTCACTAGCATGACGAGAGGGGAAAGTAGCTTCATCAAAATGGTTAGAACAATACTACTCGCGTAGGAAACCCGTTCAGGATAAAGCGAAGCGAGAGTTTTTGGTGTCACTTCAGCGAAGACAAGTACAACCAAAGTGAGTGCGCCGGTTGCAATTGCGACACCGAGATCACCGTAAAGGCGCATACCTAGGATAGTGGCGATAGCAGAAGCAAGAATATTAACGAGGTTATTGCCGATAAGAATAAGACCTATCAATCGGTCTGGGCGATCGAGTAGTTTCTCTACCCGTTTTGCACCTTTATGCCCATTATTGGCGAGATGCTTTAAGCGGTAGCGGTTCAAAGACATCATCCCTGTCTCTGAGCCCGAAAAATATCCTGAAATTACGATAAGACACGCGAGTAGCGCAAATAAGATACCCGTTGATATGTCGTCCAAAGCTTATCTTTTCCTTGTAGTGTTTGGTTAATTTATGACCTAATTATTATGCTAAGTCAATTATGAATAAGGTAGGGTGTATTGTAAAAGAAAGGTGCATCTGATGCACCTTTGGCTCGTGGTTAGCTCAGAATTATCTCGCGAACAAATCGACTACCGAAATAAGCGAGTGTAAGTAATGTTGCTCCAGCAACGGCAAACCAAGTTATCTTACGTCCACGCCAACCTTTTTGATAATGACCCCAAAGTAGGGTGGTGTATATCAGCCAAGCAATAAATGAAAGGATACCTTTATGTGCTTTACCTTGAGCAAACATATCTTGGACAAAAACAAAGCCTGTTACTAACGTGCCAGTTAATAACAAAGTACCCAGCAGTATGATATTAAACAGTTGACGCTCTACCATTAATAGCGGCGGTAGATTCGGGTTGATAGCCAGTGCTTTCTTTGCTTTCAATTTATGATCTAGCCAAGCGAGTTGGAGCGCATATAACGCACCAATGGTTAGCGTGGAATATGAGAATAACGCTAGCGAGATATGAATGAGTAATTTCGGGTCTTGTTCTAAATGCGTAATAAACGTGCTGGGTAGAAAAGCGGCTGCACTGAGGTTAATCGCCGAAAAACTGTAGACAACTGGAAGCAAAAACCACAGCCGAGTCTTAAGCATGGCGATGCTCATAACCAAGGAGATAATAAAGCTAATCAAAGAAGCAACGTTAAGGATACTCAGGTTTTGTCCTGAAGCTTCAATAATAAGGTCACTCAATAACCAAGCATGAAAAGCCAGCGCTAAAAAAGCACTTACGAAAACGGTTTTAGCTCGAATACCGGTTTGATTTACAAGCCCTGGTATGATTGTCGCTATTGCTAAAAAATAGAGTATTGCAGCAACAACGGCGATTAAGTTGTCCATGGTTCTCTATAAGCTGGTGGATTTTTAACAAATTATACCCTGCATCAACGACTTGAGCTATGACTTATCACCTTCATTTGCGTGACATGAGATGTCAAATGTTGTTAATGCAGTGTCCAGTCTGGGTTGGCTAAGGTATAATCACGTTAATTGTCGCTAAAATTAACGGGCGAAACCTGTTAGTGATCGCCTAAGTAAGAGACTTAAGATGTTTGAGAATTTAACGGATCGATTGTCCAAAACGCTGAAGAATATCAGCGGTAAAGGTCGCCTGACCGAGGACAACATTAAAGATACGCTACGTGAAGTGCGTATGGCGCTTTTGGAAGCGGACGTTGCGCTTCCGGTTGTTCGCGATTTTATTAAGCGAGTAAAAGAGGCTGCGGTAGGAGTTGAGGTTTCTAAATCTCTAACACCGGGTCAAGAGTTTATTAAGATCGTTCAAACCGAGCTTGAAGCAGTAATGGGGGAGTCAAATGAGGCTCTGAACCTCGCTGCTCAGCCACCGGCAGTGATCTTGATGGCAGGTCTACAAGGTGCGGGTAAAACCACATCGGTAGGTAAGCTTTCTAAGTTGCTTAAAGAGCGTGAAAAGAAGAAAGTACTAGTTGTTTCTGCCGACGTTTACCGTCCTGCGGCAATCAAACAGCTTGAAACGCTAGCATCAGATATCGGCGTTGACTTCTTCCCGTCAAGTGCTGATCAAAAACCAATCGATATCGCTAATGCTGCCATCGATCATGCGAAGAAGAAATTCTATGACGTCTTGGTTGTCGATACTGCAGGTCGTTTAGCTATTGATGAGCAGATGATGGGTGAAATCAAAGAGCTCCATTCTGCGATTACACCAGTTGAGACACTGTTTGTTGTTGATGCAATGACAGGTCAAGACGCGGCAAACACAGCAAAGGCATTTGGTGATGCTTTACCTTTAACGGGTGTCATCCTAACTAAAGTGGATGGTGATGCTCGTGGTGGTGCGGCGCTATCTGTTCGTCATATCACGGGTAAACCGATCAAATTCCTAGGTGTTGGTGAAAAAACGGATGCACTAGAACCGTTCCATCCTGATCGTGTAGCGTCACGCATTCTTGGTATGGGTGACGTACTGTCGTTGATAGAAGACCTTCAGCGCAATGTCGATACCGAAAAAGCAGAGAAGCTTGCTAAAAAGTTCAAAGAGAAAAAAGGCTTTGACCTTGAAGACTTCCGTGAACAGCTTGGCCAAATGCAAAACATGGGTGGCATGATGGGCATGATGGATAAGTTGCCAGGTATGAGTAACTTACCAGATAACGTGAAAGATAAAGTTGACGACAAGATGTTCAAGCAGATGGAAGCGATCATCAACTCGATGACGATGAAAGAGCGTCAGCGCCCAGAGCTGATTAAAGGTTCACGTAAAAAGCGTATTGCTGCAGGTTCTGGTACGCAGGTTCAAGATGTTAACCGTCTACTCAAGCAGTTCACCCAAATGCAGAAAATGATGAAGAAAATGCAGAAAGGTGGCATGAAGGGCATGATGCGCAACATGCAAGGCATGATGGGCGGCATGGGAGGAATGGGCGGTGGCGGTTTCAATCCGTTTGGCCGTTAAATCAGACCAGCAATAAAAATTTCAAGGTGTTAGCTGCGTCACAAACTTAAGTTTCGTTTTATGTTGGTGAAAAAGTAGCTAAAGACCTTGCATTGCTCCGGAATAAGAGTAAAATTCCGGAGCTTTATTTTGGCACGAGCCCCAAATCATTTAGCGATAAATGGTTTCTGGGGTTAATTTTATTTTTGAGAAAGCAAAGAGGACGACATGGTAACCATTCGTTTGGCACGTCACGGCGCTAAGAAGCGTCCATTTTATCAAATCGTAGTAGCGGACAGCCGCAATGCAGCAACTGGCCGTTTCATCGAGA
>NZ_CFHWOM010000072.1:0-14315 GCF_984391705.1 Vibrio sp.
TCCCGTCCACTCCGCCACTTCTTTGAAAGCCCTGCTAGAAATAGCAGGGCTTTTTCGTATTTGAATCATTTTGAATGTCCGTCCTTCACCGGATAGATCCAGATTTGGTGTCCCCAACGAAAGACGGCAGCTTGTTTACGTCTAACGCTTCTTAAGTACTGAGCTTATTTCATGGGCCGAATGCCTGACCATCGATTCCCGCTCGTATGCGACTCCAATTGAACACAAGCCCGAACTGGGTGCCTTCGCCATTTCGCCACTTAGTTAACCTGATACGAAAGCGTCGGTTTTTTAATACCTATAGGAAAGTGTCTTTGCATGGACTCACTAGAGGCCTGCCACAACACTACTTTTAGAAAGCCTAGTCTGACGACTAGGCTTTTGTAGTTTCCGGAATTTCGTTTTCTAGGACAAATAGGTACTGGGCTACCAACTAGGTATTTATCTGCTCCCTATTTATTGAAACGCCCACGGGAAAGTTAGCACTATCATCATTTCCTTTGATTGGAAGCAGGTTTTAATGACTGTTCAGGTCTCTCTTTACTAAGCTTTATTTAATAAAGATTTTGGTAGGAGCCTAGCATCCTTTCTTCAATTACAGATCTCTCTAAAGCTAGAATGACCTAGTGCAACAATTACTTTAGGAATTGTACGAGGCCTTTCCTTTCATCTTGCTTGTGATCACTGCTCAACATCATTTTGGTGGCTCAAATGACTTGCTCCTAACAAGAATTCTAAGTGGAAAGATAAGTAAAAAGAGCTAACTTTAGTTTATAGACTGGAGGTCAATATGAAGACAGAGCAGCTTGTATGGAATGGCAAAGATTCGTTGGATCTCTCGTCAGTTTCAATCGTCGATTCCCATGATACGTTGTTGATGATCTATGGTTCACTCAATGAAGATATATCATCATTGCTGAAACAGCATTTTCCCAAGGCACATATGATGGGTTGCTCGACTTCTGGAGAGATAAGCAATGTTGGGGTGATAGATAATTCGCTCGTAATTACCTTTATCCAGTTTGAGAAAACTTCGATTAGAAAATCTGCACGATATCTATCTGATTATCAAGGAGCATGCAAAGCGCTAGGCTGTACATTAGCTAGCGACTTGTTGTCTGAAGATTTACGGCACATATTTGTTCTGAGTGACGGCCTTCAGGTAGACGGAACATATCTTGTAGATGGGTTTAAAAGTGTATTACCCGATCATATTAAAGTGACCGGAGGCTTAGCAGGAGACTGCGTTAATTTTTCAGAAACTCAAGTTTATACCGAGAACGTTAAGAGCTCAGGGCTGGTCGCAGCGATTGGCTTATACGGTGATAGCTTGGAGGTTAGCTATGGTTCACGTGGTGGGTGGTGCTCGTTTGGGATTGAGCGCAAGGTAACGCGCTCTGAGGGGAACGTGCTTTTTGAGCTGGATGATCAAAATGCGCTCGAGGTCTATCACAGCTATCTAGGGGACTTAACTGAAGAGCTTCCCTCTAGTGGGTTGCGCTTTCCGTTAGAGATATCAGATCCAGATAAAGACACTAAACTTGTTAGAACTTTATTAGCTACGGATGACGATACTGGCTCGATTACCTTTGCAGGGCATATTCCCACAGGAGTATCAGCCAAACTTATGCGTGCTAATGTTGATTCTTTGATAGATGGAGCACAAGATGCCGCAAAAGTTTGTCGGGATTTTATTCAGGCCTCCCCTCAAATTGCCATATTAATCAGTTGCGTGGGTAGAAAGCTATTACTTAAGCAGTTGGCTGATGATGAAGTAGATGCAGTTCGTGAAGAGTTAGGAGAGCAAACAATGCTATGTGGTTTCTATTCTTATGGCGAGATTGCTCCTTTAGATCATCAGCACAATTCTGAGTTACACAATCAGACAATGACCATTACCGCATTCTCGGAAAAGTAGTATGCACAGGTTACTTCAACGCCAACTCAAGCGCATTTACCCAGATGGAGTACCTGAAGAGCCGGAGTTAGAAAAATTAATTCAATTGGTTGATGACGGTTATCAAAGCTTTGAGGAACAATTAGCAATTACAGAGCGTTCATTAGATATTAGTTGCAATGAGCTCAACCAAAGGAACAACACACTCAACCAAATCTTAGACTCGCTGCCAGATATGAGCCTGTGGGTGGACACTCAAGGTAATGTTAAAGATATTCGAAGTGGTAACTTTGAACCCCCCTTGTTAACTTCTGAAGCTAATTTCTCGAAGATATTTGAATTAGAGATAGTCAGAAGCTCTCCTGAATTACAGACTTTTATCCGAGATTATCAAATTAGCGGTAACAAGACTGCAGATCTAAATATTCAGTGCGCAGGTACAGATTACATAATGCGGGTGCGATTAACGAATATCACTCCCAATAGTTGGCTGTTAGTTTTCCGCGACATATACCTAAGGAAAAAGCTTGAAGAGTTACAAGCTCAAAGGTTAGAACATTCCAAAAGAGCAGCAAAACAATTACAAGAGTTAGTTAACGCGGCTCCTATTGGGATTATTATCTGTAATCCTCAGCTGGAAATCATCATGTTGAATGAGTTTAGTTGCCAGCTACTTAATCGGGCTAAAGTAGAGGTTGTTCACCGACACCCTAGTGAGTTTATTGCTTCACAGAGCCATAAGCTTTTTCGCTCTAGATTATGTCAGACACTATCACAAAGCGAAGGTGTCGCAACGGCCTCCTGTGATTTAATGCTATTGCTACCAGATGGACGTTTTAGACAAGTAGAGTTTGCTTTTAGCAAGCTGTCCTTTGATGATAACCCAATCATCATTATGTCGATTACTGATATCGATGAAAGAAAGAGCATCGAAAACAAACTTCGTAAACTTGCTGCTACCGATGCCCTAACTGGTGCGTTTAATCGTCGAAGCTTTCAAGAGCAGACGGAAAGGGCGATCAGCACCTGCGAACGTTGGCGGGTGCCTATAACAATTATTTTGCTTGATATAGACCACTTTAAACAAGTCAATGACCAATACGGTCATGCCGCAGGAGATGAGGTCCTGATTGCGTTGGTAAAGCATATTCAACAGTCTACTCGCAATATGGATGTTTTAGGTCGATTAGGTGGGGAAGAGTTTGCGCTTGTATTACCAAGTACTGATAGTGAGCTGGGGTTTGAAATCGCAGAGCGACTAAGGCGTGAAGTAGAGGCAATGGAGATCGTAAGTGGTGAGGATACGCTCAAAATCACAGTCAGTCTGGGGATGACAACCTTGCCTTACGAGCAACTTTCCACGCCGATAGAAGAAGCTTTAGCTCGTGTTGATGGATACCTTTATATTGCAAAAGACAGCGGAAGGAACTGCATCATCCAGAAATGATTTAGAGCTGATAAGCATGTTCTCCTTCCCCCTTTGTGTTTAATCAATCCTGACGATAGCAAATTGCGTTTGAGCTTCAATTAGAACGGAGCTACAACAGAATCTACCGTACCTCAACGTAGTAAGGGTGTTTCTATGTTGGACTCTATTACCTCTGTCCTCTTCGCACTGTGGAGCCAAGATTTCTCGGTACTGCAGACTCCAGGTAGTGCTGTTTTTATTTACGTTATTGTTGCCGCCCTTATTTTTCTTGAAAGTGGCTTTATCCCAGCAGCTCCTTTCCCCTGCGATAGTGTGGTCGTGTTATCTGGCACATTGGCGGCGGTGGGCGTTTTGGATCCCGTTATGATCCTACTAATTATTGGGTTTTGTGCGGCAATGGGAAGTTGGGCGGCATACTTGCAAGGAAAATGGTTAAATCGTTTACCTAAAGTTCAAGGCTGGGTGAAGGCTGTTCCGAGTAAGCGCTTAGCACAAGTTGATATGTTATTAACTAAGCATGGGTTGGTGGCTTTATTTAGTGCTCGCTTTATTCCAGTTGTTCGCTCACTGCTGCCGTTAATGATGGGGATGAGAGCGCAGCAGGTAAAAAGGTTTCACTATTTCTCGTGGTTAAGCGCGATTTTATGGACGCTGTTACTCTGTTCATTTGGCATGTTGCTTCCGATTCTCCCTGAGACAATCAGCAGATATATTACAGCTGGGCTTATGGCCGCACCTGTAATTACTTTGTGCCTAGCAATATTGAGTATTACTGTGATGAAGTTACGGAGAGTGTTGGTTAAGCCATTGCCAAGTAGTTCTGCAAAAGAGCTTTAGAATCTGTGCGCTTATTGAGCGTAATGATACGGAAAAGGCAGCCTTAATGGGCTGCCTTTCAGTATTATAAGTTTAGGGTACGTTACTCTTTTGTAGCTGCCATTGCATCCTCGTCCATGTCTTTCTGAGCACGCTTTGCCTTTTCAATCATAGGTGTAATGGTTGAGCCTTGAACCAGAATGGAGAACACGACCACAGAGTAGGTCATGACCAACACAATCTCTTTCACATCAATTAGCTTATCTTGGATCACCCAGATGCCTGATGGAATGGAGAGTGCCATTGCTAACGCCAAACCGCCGCGCAGCCCACCCCAGGTTAGGATTTTAACTGACCACGGGTTGTAGTTTCGGTAACGTTTAAAGCCAATGTAAGACAGAAAAACGCTTAGGTAACGGGCAGAGAGTACCAGTGGTACAGAGAACGCCATTAATATCCAGTCTTCTTTGTGGAACTCGAACAATAGCATCGACATACCAATCAGTAGGAAGAGTACGCCGTTAAGGAACTCATCAACTAATTCCCAGAAGTGATCAAGGTGATCTTCACTCTCTTTGGAGAAACCGATAAAGCGAGTCCAGTTACCAATCATAATGCCAGAAACGACCATAGCGAGTGGACCTGAAACATGCAGTACTTCAGCAAATGCGTAACCCGCAGTTGGCACACCAATCGTAAGTAGCAATTCCATAGAATGATCATCTGTAGCACTGATGAGATAGTGGAAGAGTAACCCAAGCGCAAAGCCATAAGCGATACCGCCGATAGCCTCTTGGATAAACAACATGGTTACACTGCCCACTGTTGGTGCTTCGGTACCGAAGGCTATGGTATACAGAGTGACAAAAATCACTAAACCGAAGCCATCATTGAACAGAGATTCCCCTTCAATTTGGGTTGAAATACGCTTCGGCGCATCGAGTTTTTTGACGATAGCCAATACTGCGATTGGGTCGGTAGGAGATATAAGTGCGCCGAACAATAAGCAGTAGACCAAATTAAATTGGATCCCGATGAGTTGGCAGAATCCATATAACGCAAAACCAATAAAGAAGGTAGAGAACAAGGTTGCCCCTAAGGCCAGTACGGTAATTTCCCATTTCTGATCTTTTAAGTTGGGCAGTTTGATACCTAATCCACCGGCAAACAGTAAGAAGCCAAGGATCCCCTTAAGCAAAAAATCTTCGAAGTTAATGCTCGACATTGTCTTCGAAGCAATTTCTGTCAGGTGGAACCAATCGTTTTGACCTGCGATCAGAATGATTAACGATAGGATCATTGATCCCGCAGTTATAGCGATGGTGGTTTGCATTTTACCTATCTTGCTGTTTATGAAAGCAATCATCATTGCTGCAGCAGATAGGAAACACAGAGTGTAATAGACCGACATGTGATTCTCTGTATGTAACAAATTGTGAATGAGGATTTTGTTCCTAGCGTGCTTAAATAGCAAACACTTTTTTGTCATGGAATGGTGATGATTTTTGTTGTTTTAGACGTCTAGACTCCTTTAATAACTGTGATAGGATGGAAGAATAATTAAAGGAATGAGGCTGTACTGTGGGAAGTAATGTAAGGCAACAGATTGAAGCTCAATTAAAGCAACGTATCTTATTGATTGATGGTGGTATGGGCACCATGATCCAAGATTACAAACTTGAAGAGCATGATTATCGTGGTGAGCGTTTTGCTGATTGGCATTGCGATTTGAAAGGGAATAATGACCTTTTAGTACTGTCTCAACCAAAGCTGATTAAAGATATCCATCTTGAGTATCTAGAAGCCGGCGCAGATATTCTTGAAACCAACACATTTAACGCGACCACTATCGCGATGGCTGACTATGATATGGAAAGCCTCAGTGAAGAGATTAACTTTGCGGCAGCTAAGTTAGCTCGTGAAGCTGCAGATGAGTGGACGGCGAAAACACCAGATAAGCCTCGTTACGTTGCAGGCGTTCTTGGTCCTACTAACCGTACTTGTTCTATCTCGCCTGATGTAAACGATCCTGGCTATCGTAACGTCAGCTTTGATGAGCTTGTGACAGCTTATTCTGAATCAACCCGAGCACTGATCAAAGGTGGCTCCGACCTTATTCTTATCGAGACTATCTTCGATACACTTAACGCTAAGGCGTGTGCCTTTGCCGTTGATTCGGTATTTGAAGAGTTAGGCATTGCTCTTCCTGTGATGATTTCAGGTACCATCACTGATGCTTCGGGTCGCACATTATCAGGTCAAACGACCGAAGCATTTTACAATTCACTTCGTCACGTAAATCCAATTTCATTTGGTCTTAACTGTGCTCTTGGCCCAGATGAGCTTCGTCCTTATGTCGAAGAACTCTCCCGTATTTCTGAATCGTTTGTTTCTGCGCACCCGAATGCTGGTTTACCGAATGCATTTGGCGAATATGACTTATCTCCAGAAGATATGGCTGTGCACGTTAAAGAGTGGGCTCAGAGCGGATTCTTAAACCTGATTGGTGGTTGTTGTGGTACGACGCCAGAACATATTCGCCAAATGGCAAATGCGGTTGAAGGGGTTAAGCCCCGTGACCTTCCAGAGTTGATTACTGCTTGTCGTTTATCTGGTTTAGAGCCACTAACCATCGAAAAAGAAACGCTATTTATTAACGTTGGTGAGCGTACTAACGTGACCGGTTCTGCCCGCTTTAAGCGTTTGATTAAAGAAGAGCTTTACGACGAAGCGCTAGAAGTTGCTCGTCAGCAAGTGGAAAACGGCGCTCAGATCATCGATATCAACATGGATGAAGGCATGCTGGATGCGGAAGCGTGTATGGTGCGCTTCCTCAATCTATGTGCATCAGAGCCAGAGATTTCGAAAGTTCCAATCATGGTCGACTCTTCTAAATGGGAAGTTATCGAAGCTGGCCTCAAATGTATTCAAGGCAAAGGCATCGTTAACTCCATCTCGTTAAAAGAGGGTAAAGAGAAGTTTGTCGAACAAGCGAAATTGATCCGCCGTTATGGTGCTGCAGTTATCGTGATGGCATTTGACGAAGTCGGTCAGGCCGAAACGCGTGAACGTAAGTTAGAAATCTGTACCAACGCTTATCGAATCTTAGTTGATGAAGTGGGCTTCCCGCCGGAAGACATTATTTTTGACCCGAATATCTTTGCCGTCGCGACGGGTATTGAAGAACACAACAACTACGCTGTGGATTTCATTGAAGCGGTTGCAGACATTAAACGCGATTTACCACATGCGATGATTTCAGGTGGTGTCTCGAACGTTTCGTTCTCATTCCGAGGCAATAACTACGTCCGTGAAGCGATTCACGCGGTGTTCTTATACCACTGCTTCAAGAACGGCATGGACATGGGCATTGTTAACGCAGGTCAGCTTGAAATTTACGACAACGTGCCAGATAAGCTACGAGAGGCGGTGGAAGACGTGGTTCTTAACCGTCGTGATGATGCGACTGAGCGACTGCTTGATATTGCTGCGGAATATGCAGGTAAAGGTGTCGGTAAAGAAGAGGATGCTTCTGCACTTGAGTGGCGCACATGGCCAGTTGAGAAGCGTCTTGAACACGCTTTAGTGAAAGGTATTACCGAATTTATCGTAGAAGATACCGAAGAAGCTCGCGTCAATGCTGCCAAACCGCTAGAGGTGATTGAAGGGCCTCTAATGGATGGCATGAACGTGGTGGGTGACCTGTTTGGTGAAGGTAAGATGTTCTTACCACAGGTAGTGAAATCAGCGCGCGTAATGAAACAGGCGGTTGCTCACCTAGAACCATTCATAAACAAAGAGAAACAGGCAGGCTCCTCGAACGGTAAAATTCTACTCGCGACAGTAAAAGGTGATGTGCACGATATTGGTAAAAATATTGTTGGCGTGGTTCTGCAATGTAACAACTACGAGATCATCGACCTTGGCGTGATGGTGCCATGTGAAAAGATCCTGAAAGTTGCTAAAGAAGAGAACGTTGACATCATTGGTCTATCTGGCTTGATTACCCCATCTCTGGATGAAATGGTGCATGTTGCTAAAGAGATGGAGCGTCTTGAGTTTGATCTGCCACTACTGATTGGTGGTGCAACGACCTCGAAAGCGCATACTGCGGTAAAAATTGAGCAGAACTACAGTAAGCCTGTTGTTTATGTAAACAATGCATCGCGTGCAGTAGGTGTGTGTACTTCTCTGTTATCTGATGAACTTCGCCCGGCATTTGTTGAAAAGCTCGATGCGGATTATGAACGTGTCCGTGATCAGCATAACCGTAAAAAGCCTCGAACTAAGCCAGTAACACTAGAGCAAGCGCGAGCCAACAAGGTTGATATTGATTGGGGCAACTACACTCCGCCAGTGCCAGCTAAGCCGGGTGTACATGTGTTTGATGATTTTGATATCGCGACACTACGTAACTACATTGACTGGACGCCTTTCTTCATGACTTGGTCGCTGGTGGGTAAATATCCAAAGATCTTTGAACATGAAGAAGTAGGCGAAGAAGCCAAGCGTCTATTTAAAGATGCTAATGAGCTACTAGACCGTGTTGAGAAAGAGGGCTTGATGCAAGCTCGAGGTATGTGTGCACTGTTCCCAGCGGCAAGCATTGGCGACGATATTGAAGTTTACACGGATGAGTCGCGTACTGAAGTGGCTAAAGTGCTATGTAACTTACGTCAGCAAACTGAAAAGCCGAAAGGGTTCAATTACTGTCTGTCTGATTACATTGCGCCGAAAGATTCGGGTAAGAAAGACTGGATTGGTGCCTTTGCCGTGACGGGTGGTATTAATGAGCGTGAACTTGCGGATGAATATAAAGCTCAAGGTGATGACTACAACGCGATTATGATTCAGGCAGTTGCCGATCGTTTAGCTGAAGCATTTGCTGAATACTTACATGAGCGGGTTCGTAAAGAAATTTGGGGTTATGCCGCTGATGAGAACTTGTCGAACGAAGAACTGATTAGAGAGAAATACCAAGGCATTCGACCAGCACCAGGCTACCCAGCTTGTCCTGAACATACCGAAAAAGGGCCACTTTGGGAGCTAATGAAGGTGGAAGAGACGATTGGTATGACACTTACGTCAAGCTATGCAATGTATCCAGGTGCATCTGTATCGGGTTGGTATTTCTCGCACCCTGATTCACGTTACTTCGCGATCGCTCAGATCCAGCAGGATCAAGTGGAAAGTTACGCTGATCGTAAAGGTTGGGATATGCTTGAGGCCGAGAAGTGGTTAGGGCCAAACATTAATGGCTAGAGCGAAGGCTAGATAAAATAAAAGCGCAGTTATTACGACTGCGCTTTTTTGTATCAGCTTATTGGCGTTAGATTAGAATGGTTGCTAAACCTAAGAACACCGATAGACCAATCACATCGGTCACTGTGGTTAGCGCCATACCACCTGCAAGAGCAGGGTCGATATTCATCTTCTTTAACAGAATCGGGATGGTTACCCCAGCGATGCCTGCCACGAGTAGGTTAGTGAGCATAGCCGCGGAGATAATCCCACCTAGCATCCAATTACCTTTCCAAGCTACAACAATACCGCCAATGATCAAGGCCCACATGATGCCGTTGAGTAAGCCGATGGCTGCTTCTTTCATCAGTAGTTCGCGTTTGTTGGAGTCACCGATATGACCCAGTGCCAAACCGCGAATCACAAGTGCAACGGTTTGGTTACCTGCAACACCACCCATGGAAGGAACAATGGTCATCAATACCGCGATTGCCGCCATTTGATCTAAGGTGGCTTCAAACATATTGGATACAGAAGCAGCTGCCAATGCTGCAAGTACGTTAGCGCCTAACCAGACACTACGTTTACGTGCAGATTTAACCACAGGTGCGAAGGTATCTTCGTCATCATCCATACCCGCCATACTCATCATCGAGTGCTCGGCATCTTCACGGATAACATCAACCACATCATCGATGGTGATACGACCGACAAGATGCTGGTTTTCATCAATAACAGGTGCAGAAACCCAATTTCGACGCTCAAATAGGCTAGCAATGTCTGAGTCACTCATCGTCACGTCGATTGCTTCATCAGCGTCTTCCATCACATCAATGATTTTGACGTCTGGTTGAGTGGTGATCAGAGTCGTGATTGGCAATTCACCAATTAACCGGCTCTCTTCATCAATCACGTACAAAGCATCTGTCGCTTCTGGGAGCTCGCCTTTCATACGCAAATAACGTAATACAACATCAACATCGACATCACCACGAATGGTGATAACGTCGGTGTTCATTAAGCTACCAGCAGAATCTTCCGGGTATGAAAGTGCGGTTTCAACCAATAGGCGCTCTGCGGCGTCCATTTGTGATAGAACTTCTCGAGAAACGTCGTCAGGCAGGCTACGGAGTACGTAGGCGACATCATCCGTCTCCATACCTTCTGTAGCTTCTGCAAGTGTCTCTGGTGCCATTTTAGACACTAGATCATCTTTGACATCCTCGTTTAGCTCATCGAGGATCTCACCATAGTCTTCTGGATCGGTTAACTGCCAAAGAACTTCACGGCTTTTTCGTGGGGAGGCTTCTAATAGATGGGCAATGTCTTCTGGCTCCATGTCCTGCAATTGGCGACGGACATGAACAAAACGGCCATTTTCTAGAGCTTCTGTGACTTCTTGGAGGGCTTGGTGAGCTTGGTCAAATTCAATTTGCTCTGCCATTGATTCCCCCTGACTCTATTTTTCTACAATGCTGTGAATAGTAACTTAATTTTAGAATGGATTTAATAAGTTAATGTGAAGGAAGAGAAATTTGTCAAAGGAGGGAAGTTAATCTTCTTCTTCAAATTTATCTTCGATGAGGTGGCAGACGGCTTCTAGTGCAGGGTGTGCATCTGCGCCTTCTGCACTAATGGTCACATGCTCACCCTGGGCTGATTCCAGCATTAATAAGCCCATTACGCTATCAGCGGTGGCTTCTTTGCCTTCATGGTTTTGAATGGTCAGTACAGAATCAAATGATTGAGCAAGCTCCACAAGCTTTACAGCAGCACGAGCATGAAGGCCTAGACGATTTTGAATTAGGACGGTTCTACTCTGTTGCTGCATAGTGTTATTCCTTGTGGTTTTGCTCTAATGATGCGTGACGAATTTGTACTTGATGGCCCATCTGTGCGAAGTATTCGCCAATTTGTTGGGTGAGATAAACGGAGCGATGTTTTCCGCCAGTACATCCAATGGCTACCGTGAGATAGCTACGATTGTTCTTCTCTAGTAGAGGTAGCCAATGTTCAATGAATTTTTGAACCTGTTGTTTCAGTTCAATGACTTCAGCGTGGCTTTCCAAAAAGGATTTGATTGGTGCATCGAGCCCGGTCAGTGGACGTAAATCAGGCTCCCAGTGAGGGTTGGGTAAAAAGCGCACATCAAATACGTAATCAGCATCGCTCGGTAGGCCATATTTAAAGCCAAATGATTGGAATACCATGACCAGGTCTTTACGTTCTCGACCTTCAACACGCATGCGGACGGTTTCACTTAAATCATGCAGGGATTGGTTACTGCTGTTGATGACAAGATCCGCGTGTTCTTTGAGGGGAGAAAGAATGGTTCGCTCTTTTTCAATCGCTTGTTCTAGAGAGGTGTTCTCTAAGCTTAACGTCAACGGGTGAATTCGACGAGTTTCACTATAGCGCTTGAGTAATGTGTCTTTATTAGCATCGAGGAACAGTACACTCACATCTGAACTCTGTTTGAGTTGAGTGAGAACATCTTCGACTAAGTTTGGTTCTGCTGGTAGGTTGCGAATATCGATGCTGACCGCGACATTCTGTTTGCTTGATTGAACGGATTGGACAAAGTTATCAAGCATATCCACAGGTAGATTGTCGACGCAGTAGTAACCAAGATCTTCTAAGACACGAAGTGCGACACTTTTACCTGCACCGGAATAGCCGCTTACTACAATAAGGCGCATTATCGATGCACCATTATGTCGTAGAGTTCTTGATCGGACTGCGCTTTACGCAATTGTTTTAAGATCTGCTTATCGTTGAGACGCTCTGCCATACTAGAAAGAGTTTTTAGGTGCTCTTTACATTGTGCGTCGGGCACAAGAAGAGCAAAAAGTAGGTCAACAGGGCGGTTATCGATAGCATCAAATTCAACCGGTGATTCACACTGAAGTAGAACTGCTACAGCTTTATCACTGGATTGCATACGAGCATGGGGAATGGCTATTCCATTTCCAATGCCAGTACTGCCCATCTTTTCACGACTGAGCATGCATTCAAATAATTCGGTAGAGTTTTGCCCGGTTTGTTCAGCAACGAGTTCACTGATCATTTCAAGGGCACGTTTTTTACTGGTGCACTGAACTGCACTTTTCGTGCAGTCCAGTGTAAGGATTTCGCTTAATTGCATGGTGTTAGTGAGCGTTTAGCTTCTCTTTGTGCTTGTTTAGCTGTCGTACTAATTTATCGACTAGGGAATCAATCGCGGCATACATGTTTTCATCATCTGATGAAGCGTGAATTTCGCCCTGATTTACGTGAAGGGTAGCTTCTGCGATTTGACGGAGTTTTTCAACTTTTAAAACAACATGAACGCTGTTGATATGGTCAAAAAAGCGTTCTAGCTTTTGAAACTTTTCGTTTACGTAGTCTTGCATTGAATCGGTGAGATCAACGTGGTGGCCATTAATATTGATTTGCATAGACTTTCCTTCTCGGTTAAATGCCTTAAAGTAGGCGTTTGCGCTGACTTGAAGGGGCGATGCCTAGTGATTCGCGGTACTTCGCTATTGTTCGTCTAGCGACCTGAATCCCTTGGTCAGCGAGTAGAGCTGCAATCTTACTGTCACTCAGTGGTTTCGCACTGTTTTCGGCAGCAACCAACTTTTTAATCAAAGCTCGAATTGCAGTGGATGAACATTCTCCACCATTGTCAGTACTGACGTGGCTAGAGAAAAAGTACTTCAGTTCAAAAATGCCACGAGGGGTATGCATGAACTTCTGCGTGGTTACCCTTGATATGGTGGACTCATGCATGTCGACATCCAATGCCACATCATTAAGTACCATTGGCTTCATAGCTTCTTCACCATACTCGAAGAAATCGCGTTGATGTTCAACAATACACTTAGCAACTTTGAGCAGCGTCTCGTTTCTACTTTCAAGGCTTTTAATTAACCATTTTGCCTCTTGCAAATTGCTACGAATGTATTGACTGTCTGCACTATTACCTTTGCCAAGAGCTGCATATTGTTGGTTGACCTTTAGTCTTGGCACTGAGTCAGGGTTGATGGTCACGACCCATTTGCCATGATCTTTAAAGACCGAAACATCCGGAATGACATATTCTGCATGTTCTGTTGCTATACGGCTTCCTGGTCTAGGGTCCAGTTGTTGAATGAGCTTGAGTGTTTCTCTGAGCTCTGCTTCTTTAAGCTTAGTCTCTTTAATGATCAGTTTGTAGTCACGATTACCAAGTTGGTCGATATGGTTAGTGAGGACTAACTTAGCTTCGGCTAGCCAAGGTGTATCTTCTGGGAATGTCGCTAATTGGAGTAATAAACAGTCTTGAAGGTTGAGCGATGCAACACCCAATGGGTCAAACTGTTGGATACGTTTACGGACAGCTTCAATCTCTTCGATTTCAATCTCTTCGTTATCGAAGCTTTCTAGAATATCCTGGCTAGAGACAGTTAAATAACCGTAGTCGTCGACGGCGTCAATAATCGCCATTGCGATAGTACGGTCGGTTTCACTGAATGGAGTCAAGTCGAGCTGCCACGTTAAGTAGTCATGCAGTGACTGAGTGGTTTCGCCTTGATAGACCGGTGCGTCGTCGTCTAGGGCAATGCCAGTACTACCAGTGTTAGCACTGTATACATCTTCCCAAGTCGTATCGATTTCAAGCTCAGAACTTATTTCTGACTTCTCGATTAACTCTGAACTGTCTTTTACGTCTGGCTCTGTGATCTCGACCGTTGGCTCTTTTTCCTCATTACTCGATTTATCTTCGGCAACCGGAGTATCTTCCCCAGACTCCTCGACTTCGAGAAGAGGGTTTGAGTCCAATGCTTCTTGAATCTCTTGTTGAAGATCTAGCGTTGACAACTGCAACAAGCGAATCGCTTGTTGTAGCTGAGGTGTCATCGCTAACTGCTGTCCTAGCTTGAGTTGTAATGAGGGTTTCATTCAGTATTA
>NZ_CFHWOM010000073.1:0-14082 GCF_984391705.1 Vibrio sp.
CTTTCACACCACAGTGACCCGCGAATGCCATCTCAGCAAGAGTAACGAATAGACCACCATCGCCCTTATCGTGGTAAGCGACTACTTGGTCGTTTGCTACTAGAGTTTGTACGCCTTCGTAGAAACCTTTTAGCTGTGCTGCGTTGTCTACGTCTGCTGGCTTATCACCAAGCTGCTTGTAAACCTGTGCTAGAGCCGTTGCGCCTAGACGGTTTTGACCGTTACCTAGGTCGATTAGAACAAGGCTAGTGTTGCCTTTATCTGTGCGAAGCTGAGGTGTGATTGTCTTACGCACATCTTCAACACGAGCAAACGCAGTGATGATTAGAGATAGCGGAGACGTTACTTCTTTCTGCTCGCCATTCTCTTCCCACTTAGTCTTCATCGACATTGAGTCTTTACCCACTGGGATAGTTAGACCAAGTGCTGGACATAGCTCTTCACCGACCGCTTTCACCGCTTCGTAAAGACCTGCATCTTCACCTGGGTGGCCCGCTGGAGACATCCAGTTCGCAGACAGTTTAATATGTTTGATATCACCGATGTTTGTCGCAGCGATGTTCGTGATTGCCTCACCCACCGCTAGACGAGCTGAAGCACCGAAATCTAGTAGAGCAACTGGAGTGCGCTCACCCATCGACATCGCTTCACCGTGGTAAGTGTCATAGCTTGCTGCTGTTACTGCGCAGTTAGCCACTGGAACCTGCCATGGGCCAACCATTTGGTCACGAGCTACAAGACCAGTAACCGTGCGGTCACCGATAGTGATAAGGAATGTTTTCTCAGCAACCGTTGGTAGGCGAAGTACGCGCTCAGCCGCATCGTTTAGCTCAATGCCATCACGGTTAATCGCAGGGTTGTTCGCTTTTAGCGTTTTTGCATCGCGGTGCATCTTAGGTGTCTTACCTAAAAGAACATCCATTGGCATGTCGATTGGCGTGTTCTCGAAGTGTGAATCTTCAAGTTTCAGTTCACGCTCTTCTGTTGCGATACCTACTACTGCGTATGGTGCGCGCTCACGCTTACAGATTGCGTCGAATACTTCCATATTCTCTGGCGCAACTGCCATTACGTAACGCTCTTGAGATTCGTTACACCAGATCTCAAGTGGGCTCATGCCTGGTTCGTCGTTTGGTACGTCACGCAGTTGGAAGATACCACCACGCTCGCCATCGTCTACAAGCTCAGGAAGTGCGTTAGAGATACCGCCCGCGCCCACATCGTGGATGAATGCAATTGGGTTCTCGTCGCCAAGCTGCCAACAACGGTCAATAACTTCCTGACAACGACGTTCCATCTCTGGGTTTTCACGCTGTACAGATGCAAAATCTAGGTCTTCTGCTGATTGACCCGATGCCATTGAAGATGCTGCACCGCCACCAAGACCGATGTTCATTGCAGGACCACCAAGTACGATTAGGCTTGCACCTACTGGGATCTCTTTCTTCTGAACGTGCTCGTCACGGATGTTACCCATACCACCAGCAATCATGATTGGCTTGTGGTAACCACGAACCTCTTCACCTGCGTGAGAGTTTACTTTCTCTTCGTAAGTACGGAAGTAACCAAGTAGGTTTGGACGACCAAATTCGTTGTTGAACGCCGCGCCACCAAGTGGGCCTTCTAGCATGATATCTAGTGCGTTAACGATACGACCCGGCTTACCGAAATCAGTTTCCCATGGCTGCTCAAAACCAGGAATACGTAGGTTAGATGTCGTGAAGCCAACAAGACCTGCTTTTGGCTTACCACCGATACCGGTTGCGCCCTCATCACGGATTTCACCACCAGAACCCGTCGAAGCGCCCGGCCATGGAGAGATAGCCGTTGGGTGGTTGTGCGTTTCCACCTTCATTAGAATGTGCGCTTTCTCTTGGCTGTAGCCGTACTGGCGAGTTTCTGGGTTCGGGAAGAAACGACCTACATCAGAACCTACCATTACCGCTGCGTTATCTTTGTATGCAGACAGTACGTTTTCAGGCGTAGTTTCGAATGTGTTCTTGATCATCTTGAACAGAGACTTCTCTTGCTTAACGCCGTCGATAGTCCAGTCTGCGTTGAAGATCTTGTGACGACAGTGCTCTGAGTTCGCCTGTGCAAACATCATTAGCTCGATGTCAGTTGGGTTGCGATCTAGCTTGTTTACGAACGCATCGTAAAGGTACTCAATTTCATCATCCGCTAGAGCAAGGCCTAGGGTAACGTTTGCGTTTTCAAGCGCAGCACGGCCACCAGCAAGTAGGTCAACGTCAGCGACTGGCGCAGGCTCTGCTACTTGGAAAAGTGCCGCTGCTGATTCGAAATCAGTAAAGATAACTTCCATCATGCGATCGTGAAGAATCGCTTTCAGCTCAACCAGTTGAAGTTCTGAAAGCTCAGCAGATGTTTCAATGTAGTAAGCAGTACCACGTTCAAGGCGAGCAATTTTATCTAAACCGCAGTTGTTTGCGATATCAGTAGATTTTGAAGACCAAGGAGAGATTGTTCCCGGGCGAGGAGTGGCAAGCAGAAGCAGGCCTTCTGGCGCGTGCTCTTCAATTGTAGGGCCGTAAGTCAAGAGTTTCTCTAGTTTCTCAACTTCAGACGCATCCAGGTCTGCAGTCAGTTCAGCAAAGTGTGCAAATTCAGCGTAGATACCTGTTACAGGTAGGCCTAATTCACGACAAAGCTCTAGAAGCTTGTTAACACGAAATTCAGATAGAGCTGGGGAGCCACGAAAAATTCTCATGTGCTTAGGTCTCTTATGCAATTGATTAAGGTGATATTGGAATAAATTCAGTGGGTTAAAATGCTATAAAACATCTAATTGTTCTATACATTTCACTGTTTTCTTCGAAGCTATTCCGAAGGTTTTACAAACCTATGCCGATTCCACCTCTTAGTTGCGAGCGCATTATATAGCAATTGTTTTTGTGATGTAACACCAAAAGCAACCGTTTGCGTCATTTTTTTCGTCAATTTTGATATTCGGCAGAAATTGCTGTTTAAGCCTACTTAACACGAAGACTTACAGGGATTATCTTGCCTTGTTATGACACTTTGATATAAATGCCCTACTGGATGTATGAGAATGTCATTGAATGAAAAAGAATTACCTATCTCAGCTTAGAACTTTTACGACCCTATTGATGGGAATGCTCGTATTATCAGGGTGTCAGATTGAGTCTGAACCTAAAAGCGAGCTTGAACAGATTAAAGAGCGTGGCGTATTGCGAGTTGGGACATTAAACAACCAGCTCTCTTATTATATCGGCCCAGATGGCCCTGCTGGCCTCGATTATGAATTAGCCAGAGAGTTCGCGAATGAACTCGGCGTTCAGCTAGAAATGAAACCTGCTTATCGTATTACAAGCCTCTACCCGGCTCTACGTAATGGCGAGATTGATATTATCGCAGCAGGGCTAAGTCAATCACCAGAAAGGCTAAAAGCTTTTCGACCGGGGCCTGCCTATTATTACGTGAGCCAACAGGTTGTTTATAAAAAAGGTCAATGGCGCCCACGCAATTTACAGCAATTGCTTGATCGACAACCTGAGCTAGTTGAGAAAAACGATAACGAGCCAGTCATTCAAATTGTTGGCGACTCACACTTCAACCAAACTCTAGCTGCCATTCAAAAAGAGCATCCTCAGTTTCTTTATAAGATTGACCCTAATGCAGACGTAAATGATTTACTCAAGAAGGTATCGACAGGAGAATTACAATTTACTGTCGCTGACTCGGTAGAAGTCTCATTATCACAGCGCATCTACCCAGACATTGCGTTGGCATTTGAGCTAACAGAAGATCAACCAACATCATGGTTTCTTCGTCGCTCACAAGATGAAAGCCTCTATGCTTTGCTAATCGAATTTTTCGGTCATATAAAGCAGTCAGGCCATTTAGCCACTCTGGAAGAAAAATACATCGGCCATGTCGACTCATTTGATTACGTTGATACTCGCGCATTTATCCGAGCACTTGACTCAAAATTGCCAAAATGGTCACCGCTGTTTAAAAAGTATTCTGACGAGTTTGACTGGCGCCTCGTCGCAGCACTTGGGTACCAAGAGTCACACTGGAACCCATTAGCAAAATCACCAACGGGTGTGCGCGGTATGATGATGCTCACCTTACCGACAGCTAAAAGCGTCGGCGTGACCGACCGTTTAGATCCTGAACAATCGGTGAAAGGCGGCGTTGAGTATTTACGCCGCATGGTGGCTCGCATTCCTGACTCAATTGAGGAGCACGAAAAAATCTGGTTCGCCCTTGCCTCTTACAACGTGGGTTATGGGCATGTGATGGATGCAAGACGCTTAACCAAACGACAAGGTGGTAACCCTGATGCTTGGTCTGATGTAAAAGAGCGCCTACCTTTGCTGCGCCAGAAAAAATACTATAGCCAAACTCGATACGGCTACGCACGTGGCGATGAAGCGCGAAACTACGTGGAGAACATTCGCCGCTATTACCAAAGCATTATTGGTCATGTCGAAAAGCAAACACTAGCAGAAGACAACGATAATGTAGATGACTTGACTGTCATTCAACTACCGGATCAAGTCGTTTCTCAATCACTGCCCGCTTCCTCTGCAGTATCAAGCTCGGAAGCAACAAAAGTAGACTAGCGTCATCTTCAAGCGCGCAATTTTTGAACAAAGATTGCGCACTTGAAATCCTCCGATGCAACCCATACATAATATCGTGTACTAGATCACTTGCGAAGTTTCTTAAATTGGTAACAATTGGCAAGTATAAAAGCAATATGATCAGATAATCAGAGACATTCCACATTGAATGTCCGAGATTTGCTATTAACCCATATAGGAGGTTGTTCTATGGCTAGACGAAAATTACAGTCAAAACGCCTTAATAAAACCGTTGCAGCTAACCGTCGTAAGCGTCTTCTTAGCAACAACAAAAAAAAGGTGATTGCACGTCACCGAGCATTTATGCAACTCATCTGTGCTGCGTAACCCCTTCTAGCAAACATCTTAACAGCAAGGTGTTTGCTTAAAGCTCTCTTGCTACTTACTCTGATCTTTTTCTTCTTGTATCTGTTTTAAACGAGTTGCCTGACGTTCGCTCTTTTTCTCTTTACGGCGACGCTTAAAGAAGGATTGCAGTTGAACCCGACATTCACTCTCTAGCAACCCTTGTTCGACATCCGCATAGTGATAAGCCGCTTGATGTTTGAAGAGATTCAAAACTGTTCCGGCTGCTCCTGCTTTCAAATCTGGAGCCCCAAAAACAATACGCTTGACGCGGCTGTGTAACAACGCTCCTGCACACATTGGGCATGGCTCAAGCGTCACGTAAAGCGTTGTATCAAGCAAACGGTAGTTTTCAAGAACTTGCCCCGCTTTTCTGATGGTTTGCATTTCCGCATGAGCAGTAGCGTCATGATGGCCGATCGATTGATTCCAGCCTTCTGCAATGATTTCACCATCTTTAACAAGTACCGCGCCTACAGGCACCTCACCCTCTAGTTCAGCTTGCGAAGCAAGCTCCATAGCGCGGCGCATAAACTGTTCATCTTGAGGGGTAAACTTAGAATCTGACACAGAGGGCTCCAAATCTAGCAAAGGTGCTGTGAGCCAGCAATTTTACCTGTAACCCAGCAAGAGTGAAAGCGACACAATTAAGTGACATGCACCAACAAAAAAGCGCCAGTCTTTTGACCAGCGCTTCTAAAATCCTAATACCTAAATAGTTGGTGTTACTCAGCTAACAACGCTACTGAACCAAATATGACGGTATTTACATTGTGTATGTATAAGGAGCTTGGATACCTAGCGGAATACCTAACGCCCAGTATGCTACTAGGAAAATTGACCAACCGATTAGCATTGCAATCGAGAATGGCATCATTAGCGATGCTAGAGTACCAATACCAGTCGACTTCACGTAACGTTGACAGTAAACCACCACTAGCGGGAAGAATACCATCAGAGGTGAAATGATGTTCGATACAGAGTCACCAACACGGTAAGCCGCTTGAGATAGCTCAGGAGAGATACCCACAGCCATTAGCATTGGAACTAGGATTGGACCGATAAGTGCCCACTTCGCTGATGCAGAACCGATGAGCAGGTTTACAGAAGCCGTTAGAAGAATCATGCCGATGATAGTCGCTTCACCTGGTAGGTTCATCGCTTTCAGACCTTCCGCACCGTATAGCGCTAGCATGGTACCGATGTTTGATTGTGCAAACGCAGAAAGGAACTGGGCACAGAAGAACGACATTACGATGTAAGCACCCATTGTCGACATAGTGTCAGACATTGCTTTAATGATGTCGTTGCTTGTTTTGAACGTACCCGAAACTTTACCGTAAACGTAACCTGGGATGATGAATAGAATGAAGATCAATGGAACGATTGACTTCATTAGCGGTGCTGAGAACGCTGTAATCTCGCCTTCAGGAGAACGTAGTGCTGAGTTTTCAGGAATGATTGCTGCGATCAAAACTGCGATGCCAGCCATCATAGCCCAACCAGCGTAACGGAACGCTTTAGACTCAAGCTCAGTAAAAGAACCCAGATCCGGTGCTTTCTCTGCGTCTTCGTCGATTGGCGTATTCTTTAGACGTGGTTCGATGATTTTCTCAGTTACGTACCAACCGATAGCAACAATGATTACTGAAGATAGACCAGTAAAGAAGATGTTCGCTAGAGGGTTAACCACGTACTCAGGATCCAGAACCTGCGCCGCTGTTTGCGTGAAACCAGCCAATAGAGGGTCGATACCTGAAGGGATGAAGTTTGCAGAGAAACCACCAGATACACCTGCGAATGCTGCTGCGATACCCGCTAGAGGGTGACGACCTGCCGCGTGGAAGATGATACCACCTAGAGGGATAACCAGTACGTAGCCCGCATCTGCAGCTGTGTGTGACACGATAGCTACAAGAATTAGCATTGGTGTCAAAAGCTTCGCTGGAGTGAAGTTAAGCATTTTCTTAAGGCCTGTTGTAATAAAGCCAGAAGAGTCCGCAACGCCAACACCTAGCATCGCAACTAGAACGATACCTAAAGGTGCAAAGCCAGTGAACGTAGTCACCATATTCGCGAGGAAGCTTGCTAGAGATTCGCCAGTTAAAAGATTGTTGATTGCAAGCGCTTCGCCAGTACGTGGGTTTAACAGATCAAACGAAACGTTTGAAAGGAGAGCAGACGCCGCCCAAGTAATAACAAGAGCCCAGAAAAACAGAATTGCAGGATCTGGGATCTTGTTACCTGCGCGTTCAATAAAGTTTAAAAAGCGATCCATACCACTCGGCTTATTGGATGGCGCTTGATTTACAGCTTGGTTACTCATGGTAACTCCATAGTGTGATGTTGTTGCCTAAGGCTTCTGATTATTGTTTTTGTCAGCCTATGATTCACCTTACATTCTATTAAATAGGCTTAATAAAAGCACAAGGTTCTGGAGTTTTTTCCATATTTGGAGACATATTTTGCAAAAACACCATCAACGTGCAACAAAACCAAAACACAACCACACTAAGTTATGAAACAATTTTAAAACCGTTTTGAAAAATATAGCGCATGGTTGTTAGTAAAAATTCACTAACATGCCAAGATATGCATCTAGTTACTATCAAACTCACTATATTGAGATATCGCGCTCGTCAATGTGATCGCTTGTTTTTCACTGAATCTATCCCACCAACATACTTCCACTTTAACTACGCTTACAGCACCGCTTAAACTCGCGTAAGGAGAAACTTCGCAACGAGCTTGAAAGCCAGGTGCAGAGGTTGAACAAGTGCTTGCACTCACGCAACTATCACTGGCTATATCAGAATACATATAGCTACCGGAAGCTGAAGAAATCCCTCTTCGCGTAAAGGACTCTAATTTGTTTTCTGCTATGTAAAGAGCTTGAATACTCTTGTCAGCAAAGTCAGCTTTCGACTCAGCGTTAGCTTGAAGCTTAACTAGCCCCATGGCACCGATACCAATCAATAGGAAGGCAATCAAGACTTCGAGTAAGCTCATACCATATTGTTTACAGATCATTCCACGACCCTCTATACCAGCTCACCACTTTGAATTTCTTAGATGGCCCTTCGATGACATCCCGGTTGTAAGTAAAACTCAGAGCTGCGTTGAATACTGCATAAGTTCCAGGAGCGTCCATCACATAGCCGCCACTAGGGTTAAATGCACCAAATTGAAAATAGCCAATTTTTCCTTTGGGCATTGAAACTGTACCAGATAGATCACTTATTACGCCTTCAAGCAAACTCGCCGCACCTCCGATGCTGTGGTCATTTTCGGTTTGTGACCAACCAGTAAAGTCGAGTGGATTGCCATCGCTATCCTTAAAGTCGTCAGAAACAAAATGGTAGAGCATGCCTTTAAAAGCTTGAGAGCCATTAACAGATAAGATGCCGTTGTGAACAACTAGAATGATTCCACTACTTAAATTGCTATCGATAGCAGTGCTTATCCTGCTGAAATCATCGTTATTTATTTCACAACCGCCATAAACCCAAATGACATCTTTACCCTGCTCGATATTACGCGCTATATCTTCTGCGCATAGCGTATTGAATGTCGGCGAACCTAAATCTGATGCTTGTCTTAGTGTTTCGGAGTTCAATGAATAAGGCACGTAACCAATAATGGTTTTATCTGACATTACCGAAAACCACTCTGCTCTAGGGACATTGAACACATCTTGAAATGGATCCATCGTCGTATCTTTTTTATAGTCTTCCGCGGTATCTGCTAACTCTGCAATTCCCCAGGAATGGTTGGTAGACGAACATTTTTGAAAGTCTGGAGAAATACTATCTGGAAAAGAAGAGTAAGGTTTGCTCGTTTCGTGGGGATGGAAAGTGTTATAACTCGTCGCATGAAAAAAATTAAAGTATCGAACAGCTGTACACTCCCATTCATTAGACCCTAAATTTTTGCCTGGGTCAGGGGAAGAGGTGTACCCGCCATTAATGACTAAATCAGATTTTGAGCGAATGGCTCCGGTACTGGACACTATAGGAGCAACAAACGCTTTTTTTAAAGTAAGAAAACCACTTTGGGAATGAATCACATTTGGGGTACCAGAGACAATATTTAAAGAATCTAAATCCAATAGATTCTTACAATCTGAAACTGAAGCAGGGACAGCATTAAGTTGCTTTGCTTTGGTGTAAACACACTCCAACCCTCCCTCTGCTGCCCAGTGGTCCTTACGCGAAGCCACCTCATTTTGCGCCCGCTTTACCTGATAGAACAGTCCCTTATAACTCCCTAAAACAAGAAGCAAAGCCGCAATAAGAAGTAAGCTGGTTAAAAGTAGCGTAGCTACCCCTTTGTTTCGGTTCATGCTACCAGTTCCTCTGCTTTGTAGTAAAAGAGAGCGTTTTAGTGATAGTCGGCGCGTTTTTCAAAGACGTATCAAGTCGTACAGTGACCATTGCTGATGATACTTTGCTTCCTGGTAAATTGACTAAGCTGACATTGAATGCATCCACATTAATGCGCTCTTTATGAAATAAGGTATTACAGTTGTGACCGACACGGCCAGGGAAGTCTTTCGCATCAAGCACTGACATGACTGTCGACTGTTTCTTTTCACAAATACGCAGTACATTCGTCGCAGCCGAAGTTTGCTCGTAGACAACATTGGAATAGGTATAAGATGCTCCAGATACCTCGGCAACATATGCGTAGGCTAATAGCCCCGTGGTAGATGAGTTTTCCACATAGAATAGATGATCCGCTCCTGACAACTGGACTAGGTTTCTCGAAACTCCGTTGTAACCAGCTCTGTGCATATCCAGCTTCATCATCTGTAACACACTATTAGTCGCCTGTAACAGCGTTAGCTCCTGAGTTCTCTTAGCAGCAATTTTTTGCCCGCTGAGAAATGTTGCCCCTATGATCGTTATCGCAATGACACCGATCGTAGAAGCCACCATAAACTCAACTAAGCTCGCTCCTCTCTGGTTGAATCTCGTTCTACGCATATCAGCACTTCTCATAATCTAAGTAAGCACGACTGCTTGGCGAACAAACACGAACAATTGCAGAACGGTAATACGTTCTCAGGTTGAGCGCAGATGAAGGACTGTTCTCAGGGTAGAAGGTAAATCGACCTAGTTTGGGCCGACCATGGGTTTCATCAAAGCTGATTTGTTGTGAAGTATAAGTGGTAGAAATGGAGATACCGTCAAATGCCCTCCCAGACAGCGTAGAGTACAAAGTTCCAGCGCCATCAAGATCACTGTTGGTCAACTCCAACCGCCAATCTCCCCGACTATCCGACGAGCCGGACATGATTAGGTGCACCCATAGTCGCTCGCGCCTCATAACGGCTTCTGATTTCGCCATCAAGACAAAGCCATTTAACTCTTTAGCCAGTCTGCGCATCTTGACTGTGTCGGTCATGGAACTGAAACTTGGAACAGCCCATACCATCAACGTGCCGATAACCAGAATCGTAATTAGCAGTTCTAATAAGGTAAAGCCGCGAGACATTTCCCAAAATCCTATGCAAAAACAGTAAGTAACCGTATTCAGTCTTGCAGAAAGACTAACACCAAAGAAAAATGGTCTTATTGCAAATAAGGAACTACGCGGAATGATTCGAAGAAATGAATGTAAAAGAGGTAAAAAACGACTAAATGGAATGACATTGATCGAATTAATGATCGCAGTATCTGTCGTGGCCATACTGGCAGCTATCGCCTACCCGAGTTACCAAAGCTACGTACTAAAGTCACACCGAACTCAGGCAATTGCAGACATACTAAAAATTCAGCTTACGCTAGAAGCAAGCTACAACAATGGTTACAACTGGAGCAGTATAGTCTCGGGCTCTAACTGCAGTGTTTGTGATACCCCCAATAGCCGCTACGTATTTTCAGTAGCGAGTCAAGCTGGCAAAGCTTATGTCATTAAGGCAAAAGCTCAAACGAGCAGTGGGCAAACAAAAGACAAATGCTTAACCGATGAGAACGTGGATTACATGACGCTTGATTCGACGAATGCTCAATATCCGGAGAATTGCTGGATTTAATGGTTAGTTAGAAACCAAAAAGCCTGCACAAATGCAGGCTTTTCATTGTTTAGCGAATGAGATTAGCTCGTCAGATCATCAAAGAACTTCTTCACGCCGTTGAAGAAACCCTCAGATTTAGGCTTATGCTTTGTCGCCGCTTCGCCGCCACATGACTCTTCAAACTCTTTTAGCAATTCTTTTTGACGTGAGCTTAAGTTCACGGGCGTTTCTACTACAAGTTTAACGATAAGATCGCCAACACCGCCGCCACGAACACCTTTCACACCTTTGCCACGCATACGGAACATACGACCGGTTTGCGTTTCTGTTGGTACTTTTAAGTTTACACGGCCATCCAGAGTAGGAACTTCTACTTCGCCGCCTAGTGCAGCCATTGCAAAGCTGACTGGTACTTCACAGTACAAGTTGTTACCGTCACGCTCGAAGATATGGTGTTCTTTCACGTGAACTTGCACGTATAGGTCGCCTGCTGGTGCTCCCATTTCGCCAGCTTCACCTTCGCCAGATAGACGAATGCGATCGCCAGTATCCACACCTGCTGGGATCTTAACGTTAAGCGTTTTAGTTTTCTGCTTACGGCCTTGACCATGACACACGTTACATGGGTCTTTAATGATCTTACCTTTACCATGACAGGTAGGACAGGTTTGCTGAACTGCAAAGAAACCTTGGCGCATTTGAACTTGGCCATGACCATGACAAGTACCACAGGTTTCCGCAGAAGTACCTTTCTTCGCACCACTACCTTCACAAGAGTCACAATGAACTAATGTTGGTACTTCAATCTCTTTCGATACGCCACGAACTGCCTCTTCTAATGACAGTTCCATATTGTAACGTAAGTCTGCGCCACGCTGCGCGCGCTGTTGACCACCACCACGGCGCCCACCGCCAAAGATATCGCCAAATACGTCGCCAAAGATGTCACCAAAATCAGCACCACCGCCACCAAAGCCGCCGCCGCCCATACCGCCTTGTTCAAACGCAGCATGGCCATATTGGTCGTAAGCCGCCTTTTTCTGAGGATCGAGTAAGATTTCGTACGCTTCTTTTACTTCTTTAAACTTATCCGCAGCAGTTTCATCACCCTGATTACGGTCTGGGTGGAATTTCATCGCAAGGCGCTTGTACGCCTTTTTAATATCACGCTCTGATGCATCTCGGCTTACGCCTAATACTTCGTAAAAATCACGTTTTGACATGTTCTTCGTCACCAATGTAGTACTGCAAACGGGCGATTGTCTCTGTTCGCACCGCTTGGTGTTTGTATCGATATAGATAAAGGGTTGATAACACTCGTTTCCTTTATCTATAAAGACACATTTGCCTTTACAAACATACGGGCGTAAGAGTTACCTCAAACGCCCGCAAACTAATAAGCTATCGCCTAAGAATCAAGAATTACTTCTTGTCTTCTTTAACTTCTTCGAACTCAGCATCAACCACATCATCCTGTTGAGGCTGTGCTTGTTCTGCACCCGCTTCAGCGCCTTGCTGTGCTTGAGCTTGCTGCTGAGCGATTTCCATTAGCTTTTGAGCTGCAGTCATAAGTGCTTGAACTTTAGCGTCGATCGCTTCTTTGTCTTCGCCCTTACGTGCTTCTTCTAGCTCAGAGATAGCAGCTTCAATCTTCTCTTTCTCGTCAGCTGGAAGTGCATCACCTGCTTCTTCCACTTGCTTACGAGTACCGTGAATCATTTGGTCAGCTTGGTTACGTGCAGTTGCTAGCTCTTCGAACTTCTTGTCCGCTTCTTTGTTAGCTTCTGCTTCTTGTACCATTTTCTCGATATCTTCGTCGCTTAGACCGCCAGAAGCTTGGATAGTGATCTTCTGCTCTTTACCAGTCGACTTATCTTTCGCAGATACGTGTAGGATACCATCCGCATCTAGGTCGAAAGTTACTTCGATTTGTGGCATGCCACGTGGTGCTGGCTGAATACCTTCTAGGTTGAATTGACCTAGAGACTTGTTGTACATCGCCTGCTTACGCTCACCTTGAAGAACGTGGATAGTTACCGCATTCTGGTTGTCTTCTGCTGTAGAGAAAACTTGGTTCGCTTTCGTTGGGATAGTTGTGTTCTTCTCAACTAGCTTAGTCATTACGCCACCCATAGTCTCGATACCTAGAGACAGAGGAGTAACGTCTAGTAGAAGTACGTCTTTAACATCACCAGCAAGTACACCACCTTGAACTGCAGCACCCATTGCTACTGCTTCATCAGGGTTCACGTCTTTACGAGCTTCTTTACCGAAGAACTCAGCAACTTTCGCTTGAACCATTGGCATACGAGTCTGACCACCAACAAGGATAACGTCAGTAATGTCGTTCACAGATAGGTCTGCGTCAGCTAGAGCAACTTTTAGAGGCTCAAGAGAACGTTGAACTAGGTCTTCAACTAGAGATTCTAGTTTCGCACGAGTCACTTTAACGTTCATGTGCTTAGGACCAGTCGCATCTGCAGTCACGTAAGGTAGGTTTACGTCTGTTTGAGAAGTAGAAGAAAGCTCAATTTTCGCTTTTTCTGCTGCTTCTTTAACACGCTGCATTGCTAGAGGATCGTTCTTAAGATCGATACCTTGCTCTTTCTTGAACTCTTCAACTAGGTAGTTGATCATGCGGTTATCGAAGTCTTCACCACCTAGGTGCGTGTCACCGTTAGTTGCTAGAACTTCAAATGTTTTTTCGCCTTCAACTTCATCGATTTCGATGATAGAGATATCGAATGTACCACCACCAAGGTCGTATACAGCGATAGTGCGGTCACCGCCTTGCTTGTCTAGACCGTATGCTAGAGCAGCAGCTGTTGGTTCGTTGATGATACGTTTAACTTCTAGACCTGCGATACGGCCAGCATCTTTAGTTGCTTGACGCTGAGCATCGTTAAAGTAAGCAGGAACTGTGATAACTGCGCCAGTTACTTCCTCACCTAGGAAGTCTTCTGCAGTTTTCTTCATTTTCTTTAGGATTTCAGCAGAAACCTGAGGAGCTGCCATTTTCTGGCCTTGCGCTTCTACCCAAGCATCACCGTTGTCAGCCTTAACGATTTTGTAAGGCATGATTTCGAT
>NZ_CFHWOM010000074.1:0-13913 GCF_984391705.1 Vibrio sp.
ACTAGATCGCCACCGTCCGTCTCGTTTGGAGCGCGGAAGAAGTGGTTGAAACATACTTCGTAGAATGCAGCAGAAGACTGGAAAGACGCCATGTGGCCGCCTAGCTCTAGGTCTTTCTTAGATGCACGTAGAACGATCATAATTGCGTTCCAACGGATGATGGAACGAATACGGCGCTCAAGTGTTGTGTCACCTGGGTAAGCTGGTTCTTGATCTGCAGGAATCGTGTTGATGTAGTTCGTTGTGATTCCAGTTGGCATGTCAACACCGTCTAGACGTGCTTTGTCTAGAACTTGCTCTAGTAGGAACTGAGCACGTTCTACACCTTCTTCACGTACAACTGACTCAAGTGCCTGTAGCCATTCTTGAGTTTCCAGTGCATCTACGTCATGCTTCATATCAGACATGGCGATCTATCCTTCTGTTGGTTGGATCTACTTATTTAAGCAACGCTCTTACGAGTCGTTACCCTGCTGAATTCGACGCAAAGAGCGCTCTCTGCGTGACTCTTCACGAGTCAAATCCAACAATGTTTCTTCGATATAAGCTAAATGTGAGTGACACATTTCACGCGCCTTTTCTGGCTTACCTGAAACGATCGCTTCCACGATATTAGCTCTGTGTTTACTTACTTTTTCGACCACTTCATCGCGGCGATGTAAGAGTTTTAGATTCTGTAAGACATTCTGCTCTAGCAATGGTGCCAAACTGCGAACAATATGAAGTAGCACCACATTATGAGCCGCTTCTGTCAAAGCAATCAGAAACTGCATAACTGCAGCAGCTTCAGCTTCGACATTCTTCTCAGTTTGTTGTTCACTGATTTTCTCAAGGCAAGCCTCGATACGAGCGAAGTCTTCTTCGGTACCACGGACCGCTGCAAAATAAGCGGATATACCTTCCATCGCATGACGCGTTTCCAGTAAGTCCAGCTGTGTCTCAGAGTGACTAGACAATAAATTTAGCAGAGGATCTGAAAAACTGGTCCAGATATTCTCACTAACAAATGTGCCACCACCCTGACGACGAGTTAGAAGACGCTTAGCTTCAAGGCGTTGAATTGCCTCACGGATTGAAGGACGAGACACATCAAACTGTTTAGCCAGCTCGCGCTCTGGTGGCAATTGTTGCCCCGGAGACAATGTTCCTTCCACTATCAGCCTTTCTAATTCTTGTTCAATCACATCAGAAAGTTTTGGCTGACGAATCCTTTGATAAGCCATAGTTATTTTTCTTCTACTCTTTGCAGTCAATTGGTAATACCAATTTTATGTTGGCGAGGAAATTAACATAATTAAAACGCAAGTTCCAGACAAAAGTTGACCTAAATCATAGAACAGCTCACGCTTCAACATCTTGATAACAATAGTGGATTAAAACATCAATCAAATTGGTCTGACCAATTACAATTTATAAACAGATGGGAATAAAGCGTGCTAGGTATCACAGTTTGATTGGTAAGTTTTAAATAAATATGAAAGGTTGTAGGGAAATAAAAAGAAAAATACGAAATATGGAGTAGTAAAAAGGGTTGGCATGGTGAGCCAACCCCGTGTCACATTCAACGGTGATTTATCAGCGCACTAGCGCGCCTCAATATAATCAATCATCAACTGCAGAGACTGGTTGCCGCGAAATTCATTAATATCAAGCTTGAAGGCCAAATGAACAGTTTTCACCGAAGCATCTGGCCAACGGCGAAGATCAACGTTAAACGCAATACCATCGATCATGATGTTAGTCGGATGACCTTTGTGAAGCGGTTCAAGCATTAATTTAAGGTGCTTCTCTCCCACTAGCTTCTGATGCAAAACTTTAAATTCCCCATCGAACAAAGGTTCTGGAAACGCCTGCCCCCAAGGACCACCAGCACGAAGCATTTCCGCTGTGTGCATAGAAAACTCTTCCGGTTTTAATTCACCATCAGAGAGAATCACACCTTTGAGTGCCGCTTCATCTAAATCCTGTTTCACCGCCTCATCAAACAACTTAGAAAAACGCTCAAAATTGCTTTCCATGATAGTTAAGCCTGCGGCCATCGCATGACCACCAAACTTAACGATGAGACCAGGATTTTGAGTATCAATTCGATCCAGTACGTCACGCATGTGCAAACCAGGAATCGAACGGCAGGAACCTTTGATGCTGCCTTCTCCACCATCAGCAAACGCAATCACTGGACGGTGAAATTTCTCTTTGATTCGAGATGCCAAAATCCCAATGACGCCTTGGTGCCAATCTCGTTGAAACAAGACCAAACCATGGGGCATATCGCTATCACCAAATTGCAGGCGCTCACAAAAAGCCATTGCCTCTTGCTTCATGCCCTCTTCGATTTCTTTACGAGTTTGGTTTAACCCATCCAACTCACTCGCCATCCGACGTGCCGCATGAATATTGTTTGCCATCAGTAGCTCAACACCAAACGACATGTCATCTAAGCGGCCAGCCGCATTGATGCGAGGCCCTAACGCAAAACCAAAGTCAGATGCAACCAATCGGCGAGCATCTCGCTTCGCAACTTCTATCAAGGCTTGTATCCCTGGGCGAGCTTTACCCGCACGAATACGTTGCAACCCTTGATGAACCAAGATGCGGTTATTCTCATCCAGAGGCACCACATCAGCCACGGTTCCCAAAGCCACTAAGTCGATAAGCTCCATCAGCTTAGGTTCAGCCATACCTTGTTGAGTAAACCAACCGTTTTTGCGCATATGGACACAAAGCGCCATCATCAGATAGAAAGCCACTCCGACACCCGCCAATGCTTTTGATGGGAAGGCACATTCTTGCAAGTTAGGGTTCACCATCGCATCAACATTAGGCAGTTCATGGCCTGGTAGATGGTGGTCCGTTACCAATACTTTTAAACCCTGCTCTTTGGCATAACGAACGCCATCAATGGAAGAAACACCGTTATCTACCGTCATAATGACTTCAGCACCAATCTCAATCGCTTGGTCAACCACCTCTGGACTAAGGCCGTAGCCATCTTCAAATCGGTTAGGTACTAGATAATCAACATTGTTGGATCCCAACATACGCAGAGCAAGCACAGAAAGTGCCGAGCTAGTTGCACCATCTGCATCAAAATCCCCAACCACGATAATGCGCTTTTGTTGATGAATTGCTTCAAACAACAGCTCTACCGCTGCTTCGATTCCATACAATTTCTGATAAGAGTGTAAAGCGCGAGCGGCTGTTTCAAGCTGTCCTGGCGTCGTAATACCACGACTAATGTAAATACGCTTAAGGAGAGGGGCAATGGTATCTGGAAGCAGTGATGAATCCACTTCTGGTCGACGTTGTATTTCTATCATAAATTTATGCTGTGCCTTTTCGTTGAGCACGGAAAGCTTAACCTGATTAAAAACAAATTGGGAGCAAGACGACTTCTTCGGATGCCCCCAATATCGCTCAAGTAACCACTACCTGATTTCAGCTTTTGATCATCAAGGATGATTATTGTGTCTGCTGAAGACGCTGAAGTAGCTTAGCTGGCGGTAAGTAACCTCCTACCATTTCACCATTTGGCAGGAAAATCGCCGGTGTACCACTAATACCTAGCTCTCGACCCAATGCAAAGTGCTGCTTGATGATCGATTGATACTTAGAAAAGTCTTTACCTTGTTCTGGGAATTGACGATTTACTTTTCCGTCATGCATCGCAGACTGAGGATTTTCAGCTCCCCAAATGGCCGCCATCTGATCCGCAACAGAGCCAGAACCACCTTGACGAGGGTAAGCCATGTAACGAACAGTAATGCCGAGTTCATTGTAGCCATTCATTTGGTTGTGTAAGCGAACACAGTAACCACAAGTAATATCAGTGAACACCGTCACTACGTATTTCTCATTGTCCGCTTTGAATTCAATCATACTGTCTTTGAATGATTCAATTTTCGCTGCATTGATGGGCGCCTGACGCTTGGCCAGTACATCTTCATATTGACCGTTCGCATCTAGCTTATACAAGGTTCCTGCAAGGAAGTAATCCCCTGTTGGTGATGCAAACAAAACGCCACCACTCGTTTGGACTTCAATCAAGCCGTCAATATCTGCAGGAACCACTTCCTGTACTTCCAGCCCAAGCTTGGCAAAACGCTCTTCTAGTTGAGCCTTATCGAATTTCACTTCATTAGCAGATACACTCTGAGCCGCTAAAAGCAGAGGCAGAGTCAATAGGGTCATTCGGCGTAATACGCTCATTTGTTTCACCTTAAGTTTGCGCGAGAACCTAAGCCCTTGGATGGTGCTCGCTATGTAATTGTTTTAGTCGTTCAGTCGCGACATGAGTATAAATTTGTGTTGTCGACAAGTCACTATGTCCTAGTAGCATCTGAACAACACGCAAGTCAGCGCCATAATTGAGTAAATGAGTCGCGAAAGCATGTCTTAAGACGTGAGGAGAAAGCTTCTCACTGTCTATCCCAGCAATCACAGCGTAATGCTTAATACGGTGCCAAAACGTCTGACGAGTCATTTGCCTTGCACGTTTACTAGGAAAAACCACATCTGAGGTATTCTCCCCAAGTAACTCAGACCGTCCTTGTTCAATAAAAGTTTCAATCCAATCAACGGCATTTTCACCCATTGGCACCAATCGCTCTTTACCACCTTTACCAGTCACTCGAACCACGCCTTGGCGTAAACTGATGTTTTCCATGGTCAGACTCACTAGCTCTGTCACACGCAACCCTGTTGCATACAACAGCTCTAGCATGGCCTTGTCACGCAGTTCCATAGGATCATTTGGATCTGGCGCATCAAGCAAGGCATCTACTTGTTCTTCACTCAGATCTTTAGGAAGCCTTTTCGGTAATTTGGGGCTCACCAATAACGCACTTGGATCGTCACCACGAACTTTTTCGCGATGAAGATATTGAAACAACCGACGTATCGCAGACAGCATTCTAGCACGAGAAGTTTGTTTATAACCTTCATCTACTAGCCAAGTTTGGTATTCTTGCAAGCCAGACAAACTAATGAAATCTAAACGATAGTTATGCCTTTGCATCCATTGTAGGAGTTTGCTCAAATCATTGCGGTAAGAAGCTAAGGTATTTTCCGATAACCCTCGCTCCATCCACATCGCATCTAAAAACTGTTCAACTATCCCTTGATCGGGAGACATTACATCAGACACGGTATTCCTCAATTCTTCACAATGGCTTCAATGTAAGTGCCACCAGCCAATAAAGCCATAAAATTTGCACATTCAAACCGATATTCGCTGCAAACCTCGCCAATTTGTGGTTAGAATTCGCTATCAACTCCCGAGTAAAGAAAAGAAAGTTATGAAAATCGGTCTATTTTACGGCTCAACCACCTGTTATACCGAGATGGCAGCAGAGAAAATTCGCGCGATCATCGGAGAAGAACTGGTCGATATCCACAATGTAAAAGAGTCACCTCTCAGTTTAATGGCCGACTATGATCTTCTTCTGCTCGGCATTTCGACCTGGGATTTCGGAGAGATCCAAGAAGACTGGAATGAACTTTGGGATCAAGTCAGTGGCCTTTCTCTAAATGGAAAGACCGTTGCGCTATTTGGTTTGGGTGACCAAGAAGGGTACGGAGAGTGGTACCTAGATGCCATGGGTATGCTTCACGACGAGCTAAAATCAACCGGTGCTAACATCATTGGTTATTGGCCTAACGATGACAGCTACGAATTTGAAGCCTCTAAAGCACTAACTGAAGATAATAGTCAGTTTGTTGGGCTGGCGCTCGATGAAGATTCTCAATATGAGCTTAGCGATGAGCGCATCGCGACTTGGGTCGAGCAAGTTCTCGTTGAGTATCAAGAAACTCTATAAAGCTCTCACAGGGTTGGCTAACATGCCAACCCTTTTGCAAAGAAGACGCGACTAACCGGCGAGTGAGCAGCGATATTTAACCCAATCAAAAACTAAGCCCGGATCCGTTTTGCGCAGCGGTGCGATAAATTGATGGCCGGTAATACGTGGTAAAGTGATTTTGGGGTAGGTAAGTTGGATATATTTCGTTAACTCTGTAAGTGATTGATATTGCAAGTCAGTATAGGCTACGAAATCACTCCCCTCTAACTCAATACCAATAGAATAGTCATTGCACTTTTCTCTTCCAGCAAAGCTTGAAACTCCAGCATGCCATGCTCGCTCAGTAAAAGGCACAAACTGCACAACTTCACCATCACGCCTAATTAAACAATGCGCTGACACCCCCATTTTGTGAATCACTGTGAAGAAAGGATGCTCAGTGGGATCTAATTTTCCAGTAAAAAACTGCTCGATATATGGCCCACCAAATTCCCCCGGCGGCAAACTGATGTTATGCACCACCAATAGAGAAATATCTTCCGTATCGCTCCTTTGATCATAAAAAGGGGAAGGAACATGTCTTGCCTTACTATACCAACCTTGGCTATCTATCATTTTTTGCTCTTTGCTCTGTCTATGCCGTTTGATTTTATCTCTTTGGCAATGAAATGCGAGATTAAGGGCTGAATTTCATCCACAGTCAGCGTATCATGCCCACCTCTTGTCCAACTGCGTATTAGATTTGCGATGAAAAACACACACAATAGCCAAGAACGCCTTGAGTATTTGAAGCAACAACTTCCTCTAGAGATCTCGCGTGCTGTCGCTGAGACCATTAAAGAAGATTTAGGCGGAACGTTAGATCCTGCTGCCGATATCACCGCAAGTCTAATTCCAGCAGACGCTCGCAACGAAGCAACGATCATCACTCGGGAACACGGCGTATTTTGCGGCCAAGCTTGGGCTGACGAAGTGTTTAAACAACTTGGCGGCGAAGTCACTATTACTTGGCATATTCAAGATGGCGATAAAGTCGAACCCAACCAAGTATTGTGTTCACTCGAGGGGCCATCACGTGCGCTACTTACAGGTGAACGTAATGCGATGAACTTTATCCAAACTCTATCTGGTTGTGCAACGCTTACCGCTCAGTACGCAGCGGAATTAGAAGGCACAAACTGTCGACTGCTCGATACACGAAAAACCATCCCAGGCTTACGTAGTGCTTTAAAATATGCGGTCGCTTGCGGTGGCGGATTCAACCACCGAATCGGGGTATTCGATGCTTACTTAATCAAAGAGAATCATATCATCGCCAATGGCGGCATCTCTCAAACGATTAAAACAGCAAAAGAGCTGAATCCAGGCAAGCCTGTAGAAGTAGAGACGGAAAGCCTAGCAGAGCTGCAAGAAGCCATCGATGCTGGCGCGGACATCATCATGCTAGACAACTTTACGACCGACATGATGCGTGAAGCAGTAAAGATCAATGCTGGCCGTGCAGCACTCGAAAACTCAGGTAACGTAACTCTTGAGACGCTACGCGAGTACGCAGAAACAGGCGTAGATTACATTTCTGTGGGAGCATTAACCAAACACTTGAAAGCAATGGATCTATCAATGCGTTTTAAGTAAATAAAAACGATTAACATTGGAATAAAAATCATACTTTTCAAGTATTAAGCAGAGACCTACCGAGTCTCTGTTTTTGTATCAAGGTTAAGAAAAATTATGTTAAACCTTGCGCTTACTCGAAGACTTTTGCTAATCAAGTGTAACCAAACATTAACTTTCCCTAATCCACTCGGAATCCACTCTTAAGTCAATACCTCCATTTTAACCAGCCTTTTATGCTCTCCAACACATAACCTATTTCACTTTTGGAGAGAGTCATGGAGAAAACAAATTACCGTAAACCGAAAGGATTTACACTTATCGAATTAATGATTGTGGTGGCGATAATTGGGGTTTTAGCTGCAATAGCTATTCCAGCATACAAAGATTACGTTAAAAAGTCAGAATCCGCTTCAGGGCTAGCGTCAGTAAAAGCTTTAATTACTACTGCCGAACTTTATTATCAGGAAAATGGCACGGCGTCAGCAGCTTCACTCGCTGAACTTGGTACAGCAAGCGGGGCAAATAGTTTAGGAGAACTAATATCTTCCATATCCGGATCAGGTTCAGCAGGAGTCCCGACCCTCAAGTTTGCATTCGGTTCCAAGAGCTCAATGAGTAATACGGATACAATCACTTTCTCACGTGATTCAGCAACAGGATGGAAGTGCAAGACAGCAGGTAATGTACCAACTATCGACGGCTGTTCTTAGTTTATCAAAGCTCACATGATAACCAACCTCCCCTCTATTTTGCGCCAAGCTAAACTTATAGATTTGGCGCAAGAGCAGGAAGTTATCGAACATATCAATGCTTCGGGTCATTCGGCACCTGAAGCATTGATTGTGCTAGATATCATTGATCATCAAAAGCTCACCGAGCAGCTTTCTCACCTCTTCGGTTTACCTGAAATTCAAATTGAGCAATACGACTACACAAGAATATGTCAGCAACTAGGCCTTAGAGAACTCATTACTCGCTATCACGCTCTCCCCATTCAACGATGCAGTCAACAACTCACTATTGCCATTGCAGATCCTACTAATCTTGAGATTGAAGACGAGTTTCGCTTTGCGACAGGATTACAAGTCGAACTTGTACTCGCGGATTTCAAAAATATCATAAGTGCGATTAGGCGCCTTTATGGTCGCTCAATTGGAACTACACAATCTTCTAGTAAAGAACTAAACGAACAAGATTTGGAACAACTAGTAGATGTGTCGGATGATGAAATTGGAATCATTGAAGATTTAAGCCTCGATACAGCTCCCGTCAGCCGCTACATCAACCAAATACTCCTTGATGCCGTGCGTAAGGGGGCGTCAGATATTCATTTTGAACCATACGAGGAATCTTATCGTGTCAGACTACGCTGTGATGGCATATTAGTTGAAACCCAGCAACCTGCTCACCACTTAAGCCGCCGTCTCGCTGCGCGCCTGAAAATACTTTCCAAACTGGATATTGCCGAGCGTAGACTTCCTCAAGATGGTCGCATCAAGCTGAAGCTCGGTGAAAACACCGCGATTGATATGCGAGTCTCGACACTTCCCACTTTATGGGGAGAAAAAATTGTTCTTCGCCTATTAGATAGCAGTGAAGCTAACCTAAATATTGAGTCCCTGGGATACAACGAAAAACAGAAAAAGCAGTATCTTGATGCACTTAGAAAACCTCAAGGTTTAATTCTAATGACCGGCCCCACTGGTAGTGGAAAAACCGTTTCTCTCTACTCGGGTTTAAAGCTGCTAAACACTTCAGAGGTGAATATCGCTACGGCTGAAGACCCTGTGGAAATTAACTTATCTGGTATCAATCAAGTCCAAGTTCAGCCACAAATTGGCTTTGGTTTCGCGGAAGCCCTGCGCGCATTTCTGCGCCAAGATCCAGATATTGTGATGGTTGGGGAGGTTCGTGATTTGGAGACTGCAGAGATAGCAGTTAAAGCAGCGCAAACCGGGCACTTGGTTCTGTCGACCCTCCATACAAACTCCGCAGCAGAAAGTATTGCTCGACTAAATAATATGGGGATCGAAAGGTTTAACATTGCTTCTTCACTCAGCTTAATCATTGCTCAACGATTAGCTAGGAGATTATGCAATCACTGTAAATCCCCTTATCAAGTGGATCACTCACTCGCAACTGAGATCCCTCTCAATGAAGGGGATATTATCTATAAAGCCAACGCTCAAGGTTGCTCTGAATGCAATAACGGTTATTCAGGTCGAGTCGGAATCTATGAAGTGATGTCTTTTAATCCCGAACTCTCTCAGTCATTAGTACAGGGAGCCACCATCCAGCAAATCGAGCAGCTCGCTCAAAAGCAAGGTATGAGCACTTTAAAAGAGTCTGGAATAGAAAAGCTTCGTTTAGGTGTCACCAGTATCTCTGAGCTACGGCGTGTCCTCTACTTATAGTGAGAAACTCAACGTGAAAACTCGATTCAAGAATCAACTTAAAAACTATCATTGGAGAGGGGTCAATAGCATCGGCAAACCTGTTTCTGGACAGTTTTTAGCACTCAATGAAACAGAGGTGCGTGAGAAGTTAAAAGAGCAACATATTCAAGTCAAAAAACTCAAAAAGCGTAACCTCTCCTTGTATAAACGGGTAACGCAACGAGTAAAGCGAAAAGATATCACTATACTCACTCGCCAACTTGCTACTATGTTGATGACTGGCGTCCCATTGATTCAAGCCCTTAAACTGGTCTCTGATAACCATCGTAAAGCAGAGATGAAGTCGATATTAACTCAGATCGTTAAAGGCGTGGAATCAGGGGCACCGTTATCAAAAACACTGCGAACGGCCAGTCAATACTTTGATACTCTCTATATTGACCTCGTTGCAACTGGAGAACAATCGGGTAACCTTGCTGAAGTCTTCGAGCGAATTGCAACCTATCGAGAAAAATCAGAACAGTTACGCGCTAAGGTCATCAAAGCGCTGATTTATCCTGCGATGGTTGTGATTACCGCCCTGTCAGTCACTTACCTGATGTTAACGGTTGTTATCCCAGAATTTGAATCGATGTTCGCGGGATTTGGAGAAGAACTGCCTTGGTTCACAGCGCAAGTTCTCGTTATTTCTCACTGGGCTCAGTCCTATTCTGGGGTCGTATTTCTTAGCCTAGCCATATCTGCACTGCTCTTAAAACTAGGGCGAAAAAAATCCTTTCGTATTCAAATTGCGACCAGCCGTGCAAGCCTCAAACTGCCCATCATCGGCACCATCATAGCCAAAGCATCCATAGCAAAATTTAGCCGAACACTCGCAACAAGCTTTAGTGCGGGTATTCCGATTCTTTCTTGCTTAAAAACATCAGCTAAAACCGCCAATAATATCCACTACCAAAACGCTATCGAGCAGATATACGTTGACACAGCAGCGGGCATGCCTATGTACATCGCAATGCGCAATGCTGATGCGTTCCCTGAGATGGTGCTACAAATGGTGATGATTGGGGAGGAGTCAGGTAGCCTAGATGATATGCTCAATAAGGTCGCTACCATTTATGAATTTGAGATCGACAACACCGTAGATAACCTTGGTAAGATCTTAGAACCAATGATCATCATTTTCCTTGGTGTAGTCGTTGGAGGCTTGGTTGTCGCAATGTACTTACCAATCTTTAACTTAATGAGCGTATTAGGATAAGATTACCGCCAAGTTTCCTGTGCGAGTGCACTCCTATATTTTCTAAGGCGAGATAAGTTTGAGCGATCTTTTTCAATACTACCCTTGGCTATTTCCAACCATGGCAAGCATTTTCGGGCTCATCATCGGTAGTTTTCTTAACGTGGTCATTCATCGTCTCCCAAAAATGATGGAACGAGAGTGGCGTCAAGAATGCGCGGAAAGTTTTCCTGAATACAAGATTGAGCCGCCCAAAGGAAGTTATAACCTCAGCGTCCCTCGTTCGACTTGCCCTCATTGTCAAACCCCCATCCGAATGGTAGACAATATCCCTGTACTAAGCTGGCTGATACTACAAGGGAAATGCAGAGATTGCGGGACCCCTATTGGCGGCCGTTACCCTTTCATAGAGTTACTCAGTGGAGGGTTAAGCTTCGTTATCTCATATCAATTTGGCTGTAACTATTTTGCTATCGCCTTATTATTTTTTACTTTCGTGTTGATTGCAGCGACCTTTATCGACCTCGATACAATGCTGCTCCCTGATTCACTTACTTTGCCGTTAACCTGGGCCGGAATTGCACTCGCTCTATTTCAAATAAGCCCAGTTTCATTGCAGGACTCTGTGATTGGCGCAATGGCCGGTTACCTCTCTCTATGGTCAGTCTATTGGCTGTTTAAATTAGTGACAGGCAAAGATGGAATGGGTTACGGCGACTTTAAGCTCCTAGCGGCACTCGGTGCTTGGCTTGGCTGGCAGCAGCTGCCTATGATTATCTTGTTTTCATCTCTAGTAGGTTTAGTGTTTGGCCTTATTCAGTTGCGACTAAAACAGCAAGGGATAGACAAAGCATTTCCTTTTGGCCCTTACCTCGCCATCGCAGGTTGGATCAGCATGATGTGGGGACCGCAAATTTGGGACTACTACCTCACTCACTTTCTAGGATTCTAATATGACCTTTGTAGTTGGATTGACTGGTGGTATTGCCAGTGGAAAAACAACGGTTGCCAATCTTTTTCAGCAAGAGTTTGGCATTGATATTGTCGACGCTGATGCTGTCGCAAGAGAGGTTGTCGAGCCGGGAAGTAAAGGACTCAATACTATCCGCGACAAATTTGGCGATAGTATCTTATCAAGCGATGGTAGCCTAAACCGACCCAAGCTTAGAGAGATCATTTTTTCAGAGCCTACTCATAAGGAATGGATCAACCAACTTTTACATCCAATGATTCGAGAAAAGATGCTAGACGATTTGGCTAATGCTTCCTCTGAATACGCACTTTTGGTTATTCCTCTTATGGCTGAAAATGGCCTACAGAGCTTAGCGGACAAAGTGATTGTCGTGGACGTTAATGAAAAGACTCAGCTCGAAAGAACGATAGCTCGAGACAAAGTCGATTTAGCGCAGGCCGAAGCAATACTCGCATCTCAGGCTACAAGAGAGCAACGATTAGCCATCGCAGACTTTGTGATTAAAAATGATACAGAAAACCAAAAACTTTTGCCTCAAATCACAGAATTACATCAAAAGATCCTAGAAATCTGTAGGGCAAATCTGTGAGAATAAAGGTAGAACTATCCACGACTGCATTTGAATGACCACTCACTACTTCGAACATCCACTGAACGAAAAAACCCGCATCTACTTAAGAGTCGAGGCTCTCCTCAACCAGTTGCGAGTAGCTGCCGATTTCAATGATGATATGCAGCACCTTGTTTTTTTCCGTTCACTGTTTGATCTACTAGAAATTTTCGAACAGATACAACTAAAAAGTGAGCTTGCTAAAGATGTAGAAAAGCAACGCTTAACTTACCGTAATTGGCTGAATGTGGATGGCGTAGACCAAGAAATGCTTATGGGCATTTTGCGAGAAGTCGATGATGCACATAGCCACTTAATGTCAGCTGAACGATTTGGCCAAAGCCTGAAAGAAGATCGCTTCTTGAGTGCTATTCGCCAGCGTTTTAATCTACCAGGCGGCTCATGCTGCTTCGATTTGCCAGCCCTTCATCATTGGCTACACCTGCTTATTGAAAGAAAACAAGCAGATGCAAATCAGTGGCTTAATAGCCTATTACCGTTAGCAGAAGCACTCAAACTCTGGCTAAGACTCACTCGTGAAACTGGGCATTTTCGAACACAGAGTGCTCATGCCGGCTTCTACCAAAGTGATGCTGACGAAGCAAACATCCTGCGCTTAGAAATTCCTATGGAGTTTGGTGTTTACCCTATGATTTCGGGACACAAGAACCGTTTTGCCATTAAGTTTATTGAGTTTGCCTCTGGCCAAGCTTCTACAGCTAATGTTGAGTTTAAGCTGGCTGTTTGTAACTAACGACAGCCACTATACTGGTACCAAACCCACTCCTCCAATTGTGAGTAAATATGACTAAGATTACAGTAGTTCCGTGCCCTCAATGCGGCACAGATGTGAAATGGGGTGAACAAAGCCCTTACCGCCCTTTCTGCAGCAAACAGTGTCAAATGATTGATTTTGGAGAATGGGCAGACGAAGAGAACTCCATTCCTGGCGCACCGGACATGTCTGATTCAGATGGATGGTCAGAAGACCAGTATTAAGTCGCCAAAGGCTAAGAAACGAAACCTTAAAGAGCTGATGTGAAAACATCGGCTTTTTTTGCGCCTAACTTTCTATACTTTAGAGCGATATGCGCAGGAGTATTTTACGAGAGCAAGAAGGAAGAACGGCGTTTACACCAGTAGATGAGCACCGACGCTATCGTAGAATACCACCAGCACAGTGCCAAAAATAAAAAAGCGGAGCCACAAAGGCTCCGCTAATACTATGAGAACGCTAGTTATAGCATTACTTCTTAGCAAGTTTCTCTTTAATACGAGC
>NZ_CFHWOM010000075.1:0-13788 GCF_984391705.1 Vibrio sp.
ATCCTGCAGCGCGAGGATCATTCCCTGGAAGGTTTTGATATCGTATTTTTGCATAGTAATTCGCGCAATTCTTTGAGTAAAAGGTCTGTCTAAAACAGAGAAAAATAACAATCAAGTATACCCAGATATTTGGCATGGGAGTAGAGCTAATCTTGATTAATTCCTAGGCAAAATTCTCCTTTAGTGGATTTTTAATGGCTTATTCGTCCAAATTTTCCTAAAAGGGAGTTTTTGATGACTTTATAGCTTGAGATGTTGTGATGAGGTGGCTAAAATGCAGCCATCTTTGGGGAGTAGCTTACTTGATAGATGCCAAGTTTATCAGGTTCGTCTGTCAACATAATTGGTGCAAAATCACCATGGCGTTCGAGGCTCATGCTCATGAGCTTAGCAAGACCTTAGATAAACATCGTGAACCGGGGTGGGGCGCGAGGTTTGTCTTTGGTTAAAAAACTATAATCCCTGCCCCAATGAGCATGTCGTGAGCGTTTTAGCTATTTCAATTACTACCGTAGCCTTAGCAGAAATTGGCGATAAGACCCAATTGCTATCCTTGCTACTGGCGAGTCGATACCGTAAACCCATTCCCATTATTGCAGCGATCTTTTTTGCCACTATTGCCAACCACGCTTTAGCTGCATGGCTCGGGGTCGTGGTTGCGGATTACCTTTCTCCAGAAGTCTTAAAATGGGTGGTCGTTGTCAGCTTTTTAGCCATGGCGGCTTGGGTTCTGATTCCAGACAAACTGGATGACGATGAAGAGATCTCCAATAGTGGCCCGTTCGTTGCCAGCTTTATTGCTTTTTTCATTGCGGAAATTGGCGATAAAACTCAGATTGCCACCTCTATCTTAGGAGCTCAATACTCCGATGCCTTAACTTGGGTCATTCTAGGTACGACGATAGGTATGCTGCTCGCCAATGTTCCGGTAGTTCTGATTGGCAAATTGTCCGCCGATAAGATGCCCCTTGGCTTGATCCGAAAAGTGACTGCATTGCTGTTTGTTGCTTTGGCTGTCGCAGCTGCCGTTTTCTCTTAAGCGTCGGTATTTTTCAGTTTGGCGACCAGGTAGAGTTTTAATCTGGTCGCATTTTCGTTGATTGGCGTCTTGTTGATGTCGCTGAAAAGTGTGGTAAGTTTCCTTCAAGCACGACTCAAATTGATGATATGACACGCAAAGCGCACTCTATCTTGATGATATTGTGGTTGCTTAATTATTAAACAGTCTGAGTTTGTTTTACTTTTGCAACTTTCTGTTTTATATAAAAATTTATCCATATTGAAGCAAGGCGATAGTCCGGTTAGTTTTTATGCATCTCTACTCGTAAGGTATTGTCATGAAAACAAAACTTCTATCTATTCTGATTACTTCAACATTGGCGTTTTCCACCCACTCTTTGGCTGACTCTAACTTAGACAGTATGTCGAAGTTGACGATCATTCCTAATCACAACCCTTATCTGATACGAAACTTTAACCCATACGCAGTTTCTCGTTTGCATACGGCTAGAGACTTTATTTTTGAGCCTTTGGTTATCTTTAACGAGTTAAAAGGTAATGTTCCTGAGTACCGTCTTGCGACGGGGTATGCGATGAGTGATGATCTGCTGAGTATCACTTTTGACCTTCGCGAAGGAGTGAAATGGTCAGATGGTGAAACCTTCGATGCCGATGATGTATTATTTACCTTTGACCTTGTGCGTAAAAACCCGAACATCGATGATCGTGGTATCAACAGCAAAATTAAGTCGGTTGAGAAATTGGGGCCATATCAGGTGCGTTTTAATCTAGACAAGGTGAATACCAATATCGGTTATGAGATCGCTCAAGTGCCTGTTGTCCCTGAACATCAATGGAAGTCCATTGAGGATCCTGCCGCATTCATGAACCCAACCCCTGTTGGTACAGGACCATTTACTGAGCTGCCTCAATTTACTTCAACACTATTTCTTCAGTGTCGTAATGCGCACTATTGGGATCAAGCGAACCTAGATGTCGACTGTTTACGCGTCCCGCAAATGAATCACAACGACCAAGTGCTCGCTGAGTTGATGAACTCGCGCATCGACTGGGCTGGATCTTTTGTTCCTGATATTGACCAAACCTACATGAAAGCGTCAAATAACCATGGTTATTGGTACCCACCCGCAGGGACCCAAGCATTTATGTTTAACTATGCATCGAAAGATAAAGTCAAACATGCGGTGCTGAACGATATTAATTTCCGTCGTGCTTTCTCTATGGCGATCGACCGCCAGACATTGATTGATATCGCCAACTACGGAAATGCGGTCTTGAATGACTTTGCTTCTGGTTTGGGCTATGCGTTTGAAGCTTGGTCAGATGAAAAAGTGCATAACCAGTACAAGCCATTTATGACTTACTCGCCTGAGAAGGCCAAAGCGTTACTCGCTAAGTCGGGTTATAAAGATATCGACAATGATGGCTTTGTTGAGTCTCCGTCGGGTGAAAAATTTGAATTGAGCATTCAGTCTCCGCAAGGATGGACTGATTTCAATAACACGGTAATGCTTGCCGCAGAGCAGCTCGTCAGTGTTGGGATTAAGGTCAAAGCACGTACGCCTGATTTTTCAATCTACAACAAGAGTATGTTAGGGGCAGACTACGACATTGCGTATACCAACTACTTCCATGGACCTACCCCGCACAAATATTGGGACAGTGGTTACCACTCACGCTTGCAAGCATCTGAAGGAATGCCTCGATTTGCGATGCACCACTGGAAGAGTGATAAGTTAGATAACTTGTTGGATAGTTTCTATAAGACGGCTGACATTAAAGAGCAGAGAGCCATCGCTCACTCAATTCAAAAGACCATTGCTGAAAATCAGGTCACGGTTCCTGTGTTGTCTGGGCCGAATTTCTACCAATACAATACGACCCGCTTTACTGGCTGGTGGAATGCGGATAACCCGAAAGGGCGCCCGATGATTTGGGAAGGCACGCCTGAGCGCTTACTGCATGTGCTTGATCTAAAGCCTCGTAGCTAGCGGCAAGAGCACGCCAATCTTCAAGGCCCTGATTTCGATTAGGGCCTTTATTTTTCAATGGGAAAGCAAGTTTCGTGACGCATTGAGTAGATTTGGTAGAAGTCGTGATCGCTGACATATTAGTGTCACAGCTGTCATGCTAATTTAATCTTGTGGATGATAGCGAGAGGGCAAGTTTATGCTTACACGTTACATGGGGATGACCCCAAAAAGTCAGAGTTATTTGTTCACCTTTGGTCTCGCCTTATGCTTACTAGCAATGGTGCTCACCGACATGTGGTTACCCATTGTCGCCGGGACATTTATTTTAACTGGGTTGACAGTAGAGGCGTGGATTCGCGTTGCACACATTATCCCTATGCATGAAGAGATGAGAGCGATGAGAAAACAGCTCGACAAGCTCCAATCGGAAGTCCGCACCTTAGAATATGATGAATAATTGAAAGCAGCCGTCGGGCTGCTTTTTTTATCCAATTTTTGAAGTGGAACGTAAACTGTCGGCACTAGTATTGCTCAGCTCGAAGGGGCTGTTACAACTAGTGTCATGCGCCAGTTTTGTTTTATTTTACGTATTGTCGAAACCGTTGAAACTCGCTTACCGCGCAAGCTTGAGATCAACGCACTTGCTGACACTTTAAACGTCAGTCGATGGCACCTTCAGCATGAATTTAAACGCTATACGGGGATTCCTCTGGGGCGTTACTACCGCTTGCGTTTGCTGACGTTAGCGATGAAGGCGCTGGCGTGCTCAGAGCGAAACGTGCTCGATATTGCGCTCGACTACGGGTTTGAATCGCAAGAAGCCTTGTATCGCGCTGTTAGACAAAACTTCCTCATATCTCCAAAGCATTTTAAACGCAACCCAACCTTGGCCAAGTACTTCGGTGTGCCGCCAATTGATATTAGCTACTTAACGTTTTTTCAGCGAATGCAATCTTGTCCACCTGAGGAAGTGATTTTCCCTGCAGACACCTTTTATGGCGTGACCAGTGACTTTGCTTCGGTTTTTTTTGATGAAAAAGAGACTGGCGATAAAGTTGAGCAGATGTGGCAAGCGTTTGTTGAGGCGACCGCGGACTGGCGACATGAGAAACGGGACTATTATACGTTGGAATACCGTAATAATTGTTCGGTAAGATCCGGTCAATTTCAGATGCTGGCGGTGTGCAATGGGGAAAGGCAAGGCTCACCACTCCCTATGGCTCGGATCGATCTGCCACAGCGTAAAATGTGGCGTTTTCAATTGTCCCACAACCCACCTCTAAAGGCCCTATTTGTCTACCTCAACCAAGTCTTTTGTATCCCACGTAAACTGACTCTTAAGCGTTTACCCTACATTTGGCAAATGGATAGCGAAGGAGAGCTAGTGTTTTGGGTCGAACTCAGAAGCTTTGCAGGGCCAGCAACGCTGCCCTCGTCGATTCAGTTGCTTACTCGAATGGATGAGCAATCTTTTTCTGGTCGCCTTGAAGGGTTGGATATCCCGCAGACTTGTGTGGAGAAAAGCCAACGTTTGGCGTTTGTGTTAAACCACTTTAGAACATCATTACCTAAGCTAAACTCAGGTTCTGAAAAGTTGCTGATTGGGCGACCGATGAGCTCGGATTACACTCCTAGCCACGATTATCGCGTGAGCCGGATTACCCTAGAAGGTGGTGGTACAACCTTTGTGGCGTCGGGCATGATCTTAAAGTGTGTTTTGCAGGGAAACTTGGCGAAAATTGGCGAAGACCTAGATAGCCTTTACTTCTCTCACTTACACGAGGTGGGGTATGTATTGCGTCAAGGGTTTGAGTGGCTAACCCGCGCAGAAGAACTGCCGGGACAAGAGTGGCATATTGAACTGCTTATCCCGGTTTCTAAGCGTTAGCGATAATCAAACAACGTGACGGTTTGTTCGCTATTTTGAGTCAGTTTAAAACTGGTCGAAGAGAACTGGGGTGGACCTGTCAGAATGTTATTGCCAGAGTAGCCAAGCGGCTCTTTTGGCATCATACCGGCCATGGTCAGCTCATTATTCCCGTCAATATCTTGAAAAGTAAAAATGTCATACTCTCCAGCAGGGATTTGCTTAAGCAGGATTGATGACGATGCTGCAACTGCCTGCGCCATATGTTCCGCGACCACATTACTGTGTTTATCTCGCACTCCAATATAGAGATTTCCGCCCTCTTCGGTGATACCTGTGACAGTCACTTTCAGATCATGCTTTTTACTCGCGTCTATGGTGACGTCTTCGCTCTCGTTACACCCGATTAATGCTATAGAGGTCACCATTAGGGCAATCAGTTTTCTTTTCATTAGGAACTCCTTGTCAGATTTAATGGATTGAGCTGTTGTTGTCGCTGTTTAATGAGTGGCGGAATAAAGAGCAACAATGCGACAGCAACTAAGCAGAGGTTGAAATTTGGCTGGAAGTTAAAGTGACCTAATGCAAATGGTGCTAAAGCAAAAATCACCACGTAATGCCAAGTAAAAACGTGTAGGGAATAGCGGCCAAGAAGCGCCAGTGGCTTAAACGCGAGCGCATTGGGTTTGCAGTGTAATAGCCAAGAAAATAAGTAGACCAATAGCATCAAGTTAAAGGCTCTTAACCAGCCGATGAGCGGCTTATCTGCGAGTTCGTACAGTGTTCCATTGTGGATCCCATACTCGGCCAATACGTTGCGATTGAGGAAGAAAATGATCGTTGTGATGACAGCTACTGCAGCCGTGACAGAGCGATACTTAAACCAGTTTATCGTCTGGTGCTTAGCGTAGTATCCCAAGGTGATGCCTATAACAAATATCAATTGCCAAGCCAGTAAACTGAAGTAGCCAGTATTGAGTTCACTATCAGGGAAAAGCGGAGTGAGCCACTCAGACAGGTTAATCGCTCGACTCGACAGCCAAAGCAAAGTACTGACCAGTAGCACTTGGGTCGTACGACCGCTTTGCAATTGGGTTAGGACGAGCGGAGCAAGTAGCAGGAAAACAATGTACATCGGTAAAATATCGAAATACGCTGGCTTGTGAATCAAAGTGGCACTTGCCGCGACCGCAAGCAGTTTGTTCTCCGTTAGACCAGGGAATGTCGTGTCGTAAAAGGCCTGAATTGAAGGCTCTAGTGAGATTTGTAGCGACGCTATGATCAGTAAGCCGACAATAGCAGCCATGTGATAGAAATAGAGTTGCTTAGCTCTGCGGAAAAGTTTTTGGCGGGTCACTTGGCGATCATAAGCCGAGTATATTAGCCCAACCATTAGGCCTGAAATGAGAATAAAGCCTTCCGCTGCACCGACTTGTCCGAGCGGTTGAAGAGTAAAGTATTGAATATCTGCCCAACCCACGGTAATCCATATAAAGTGGTTAACAGACATGATCAGCAGTAAAGTGCCGCGAATCGCATCAATGGAATGATTACGTTGCATAAAGTTTCCTCCCTTAATACTGCTAGCTTAGAAGGGAGGAAAAATTAAAAACTGACTAATTGTGTGGTGAGTTGATGAAGTGCGATCTCGCAGTTAGCTTAGCTAAGCCCTTTTTTGATGAGATACAGGTAGGGTAACGCCTCTGTTTGTGAACCAATTAACTGATGATCCATAAAACGACAGAAGCTAGGGATATCTCGAGTGGTTGAAGGGTCGTCTGCTTTTACCAACAAAACTTCACCATCTTGCATGGTTCTAATTGTCTTCCTGACCATCATTACTGGCTCTGGGCAACGTAATCCTTCTGCCTCTAGTGTTTTATCTGCCTGCTCTGGATTGAATGTCATGGTCATATCTATATTTACCTCAATTGGGCCTAGATGATACTGCTGGAGAAAAAATATTCAATAACCCCTTGGCAAAGTGATCATTTTGTTTTAACTTAGTTAACAAGTTGGTAACATTTAAAACGGGGAGCGAATCTTATGACAGCTTTAGATCGGCTAACTATCTATTCAGTGCTGTGTTTTATTTCTTTTTGCGCTCTTGTTTTACGTTCACCATCTGAATCGTCATCTTTTATGCCATTGCTTGGTATGGGAGCGACGGTTGTAGGGATTTGGCTCGAGATGCATCGCTGGCCGAGCGCATCTGAAGAGCAGGAGAACGGCCAGTAGACTTCCAACTGCTGTCCGCGCTTGTCACTACATTCAACTACATTCCGACACTATCCCCAGTTTTCTTGGGCTTCCCCGCTGAAAAGCGGGATTTTTTTTGCCTGAAAAAGGTACAATGTTGCATCCAACTCTAACTACCTTGGCAGAACGTGGAACTAGAAGACATCTATCGCCGTGATCTGAATTTGCTGGTGGCACTGCGTGTTTTAATCGAAGAGTGCAGTGTAAGCAAAGCGGCAAACCGTTTAAATCTAAGTCAATCGGCAATGAGCCGAGTACTTGGTCGGCTGCGTGACTTGTTAGGAGACCCTTTATTTACTCGCCAAGGACAGCATTTAATACCGACGGAGAAAGCTCTGGAAATTGATCGGTCTTTGGGTGAGCCTTTAGAATCTTTACGACAATTGCTTTCCCCATTGGAGTTCGACCCGAAAAGTTGCGATCAGACGTTTACCATAGCCACGACCGATTACGCGATGCAAACCATTTTGCCGTTTGCGCTGCCGCGTATTTATCAAGAAGCGCCGAACGTCTCGTTTAACTTTTTACCCTTGCAGCATGACCGCTTGGCAGATCAGCTTACTTACGAAAATGCCGATTTAGCCATTTGTCGCCCGATTGGTCCTGTTGAGCCTCTACGTAGCGAGATCTTAGGCCGAGTAGGGGTGCTTTGTTTGCTCTCTAAGCAGCATCCATTAGCCAGCGAAGAGATGAGTTTGGCCGATTACCTGACTTATCCGCATGCGATGATAGCGATTAGCGATGGAGTTAAGGCGTTGATTGAGGGAGCTCTTATCGATCAACCAAAACGTAAGATGGTGCTGCGTGCTTATCATTTGGAAGCGGCATTAGCGATTGTCGATACCATGCCTATCATTATTACCGTACCTGCTGACTTAGCGTACTTAGTGGCAGAACGTTATGACCTGGCGATTAAACCATTGCCGTTCCAGTTCACCCCGTTTGATTACTCAATGATTTGGCATCCGCGTTGTGAACATTCTCCGGCTCAGGAGTGGCTGCGAGGAATTGTAAAGGAAGAGTGCAGTCGCTTGATTGCTAAACGCATTGACGATATTGGATTGGACTAAACAGGCTAAATGTAAAAGAGCCAGCATTACAGGTGCTGGCTCTTTTTCTGTGTAGCGTTTATTACAGCTTAATCACAACGCGCCCCGTTACTTGGCCGTTAGTTATATCTTCTGCGTATTTTGGTGCTTCGGCTAATTCAACTTCGGTACATGCTTGCTCGAAGTAGGCTTCTGGTAGTAGCTCAACCAGTTTTTCCCATGCAGCGATTCGCTTATCTGTTGGACACATGACGGAATCCACACCCTGTAGGCGTACGTTACGTAGGATGAATGGCATTACTGTTGTTGGTAGGTCAAAGCCACCAGCCAGACCACATGCTGCAACTACGCTGTTGTAATCCATTTGAGCGAGAACTTTCGCGAGCACTTTGTTGCCAACAGTATCAACCGCACCTGCCCAAACTTGTTTTTCTAGTGGGCGCGCTGGCTCTTCAAACTCGCCACGCTCAATGATGCGGCTCGCACCAAGCTTTTCAAGTAGTGGACCATTTTCTTCAATACGACCTGTAACAGCTACCACTTTGTAGCCTAGCGTTGAAAGAAGCGTCACCGCTACTGAGCCAACGCCACCACTTGCGCCAGTGACTAGGATTTCGCCGTCTTCTGGTTTCACACCACCATCAATGATTGCTTGAACACACAGCATTGCAGTGAAGCCCGCAGTACCGACCATCATTGCTTTTTTGCTGTCGATGCCTTTCGGTAGTGGCACTAGCCAATCTGCTTTTAGACGTGCACGCTGTGCCATGCCGCCCCAGTGGTTCTCACCCACACCCCAGCCAGTAAGCACAACTTTGTCGCCTGCTTGGTAACGGTCATCTACTGAGCTCACTACAGTACCTGCTAGGTCGATACCCGGTACCATAGGGAAGTTACGGATGATTTTCCCTTTACCTGTGATTGCTAAACCGTCTTTGTAGTTTAGTGATGAGTAATCAACATCGATCAGTACTTCGCCTTCTGGCAGTTGCGTTTCATCAATCTGTTCGATGGTTGCGATAGTACGTTTTTCTTCTTGGTTTAGAATCAGTGCGTTAAACATAGTGATCTCCACAAATAGAGCAGCAATTTAAAAACTGGATCTGAGTGTAGACCTAAAATGGATATGACTAAAATGAAACTTTAGCATTATATGTATGCGCATCACGCATTTTAACTTGATGCATGTGGCCAAAATGAATAAAGCCAGTCTGATGACTGGCTTTGCTTTAAGAGAGGAAGAATTTGTACGACGGGTTGTCGGTTTCATCCTTACATTGATAGCCCAGCTCACGTAAGTGAGAAGAGAACTGAGAGAGATCAGACTCATCAAGCTCAAAACCACACAGGACACGGCCATAGTCTGCACCGTGGTTCCGGTAGTTAAATAGGCTGATATTCCAGTGCGTTCCCAGCGTGCTTAAGAACTTCAGCAGAGCTCCAGGGTATTCAGGGAACTCAAAACTGTACAAACGCTCTTTTAGAGGCTTAGACGGTTTACCACCGATCATGTAACGAACGTGCAGTTTCGCCATTTCGTCGTCCGAAAGGTCTACCACTGGGTAGCCACCTTCACGCAGATCATGAATGATGTTATCCAGCTCTTCTTGACCGCCTTGCAGGCGAACACCGACAAAGATATTAGCTAACGCGTCATCGTTATAACGGTAGTTAAACTCAGTGACGGCTCGGCCGCCAATGAGATTACAGAACTCAAAGAAGGCGCCTTGGCGTTCAGGAATGGTTACTGCCAGTAAGCCTTCACGTTTTTCACCTAGCTCACAGCGTTCTGAAACATAGCGTAAACCGTGGAAGTTGGTGTTGGCACCAGAAAGTACTGTACCTAACTGCTTATCTTTAAGTTGGTTTTGCTCGGCGAACTTCTTCAATCCCGCCAAAGCTAACGCACCAGAAGGTTCAGCAATCGCACGAGTATCTTCAAAGATATCTTTAACTGCGGCGCAGATTTCATCACTGGAAACAGAGATATGACCATCAATGTATTTTTCACACAAACGGAAGGTCTCTTCACCAATGCGCTTAACGGCAACACCGTCGGCAAACATGCTAACCTGGTCGAGTACGACTGGCTCACCCGCATCTAGTGCTGCTTTTAGACAAGCAGAATCTTCAGGCTCAACCGCAATCACTTTGATTTCAGGCATCAGCTGTTTCACCAGTACCGCAACACCTGCAGCAAGACCTCCGCCACCGACAGGCACGAAGATATAATCGAGGTGACCATTTTGCTGCAGCATTTCCATGCCGATCGTACCTTGACCTGCAATCACAAGTGGATGATCGAATGGTGGCACAAAGGTGTAACCATGCTCAGCAGACAAGCGCTCTGCTTCAGCTTTGGCTTCATCAAAATTGCTGCCGTGTAAAACCACGTTACCGCCAAACCCCCGAACCGCTTCGACTTTGATGTCTGGGGTGGTTTTTGGCATCACAATAGTGGTCTTAATACCTAGCTTGGTGCCAGACAGCGCCATACCTTGAGCGTGATTACCTGCTGATGCCGCAATTACGCCTGCTGCTTTTTGCTCATCCGTGAGGCTCGCCACCATGTTGTAAGCACCGCGCAGCTTGAACGAGTGCACCGGTTGGCGGTCTTCACGTTTGATTTGTACATTGTTGCCAATGCGAGCTGCCAAGCGAGGCATCTCTTGAAGTGGCGTTACCGTTGCCACTTCGTAGACTGGAGCTCTTAATATCTGGCGCAGATAGTCTGCGCCAGTTTGGTTCGTCAGAGTCATAAGCTAGTCCTCTAGCTTAGATTTATCTCGTACAGCGCCTTTGTCAGCACTGGTCGCCATACTTGCGTACGCTTTAAGTGCAAATGAAACGTCACGTTGACGGTCAACAGGCTTCCAACCTAGCTCGTCTTGTTTTGCACGGCGCTCTGCAAGCTCTTGTTCAGATACTTCTAGAGAGATTGAACGGTTAGGAATATCGATGGCGATCATATCACCCTCTTTCACCAAGCCGATCGCACCGCCATTTGCTGCTTCTGGAGAGGCATGGCCAATGGAAAGGCCAGAAGTACCGCCCGAGAAACGGCCATCAGTCAGTAGTGCACACTCTTTACCAAGCCCCATCGATTTTAGGTAAGTGGTTGGGTAAAGCATTTCTTGCATGCCCGGACCACCTTTAGGACCTTCGTAACGAATAACGACTACATCGCCGGCTTTGACTTTGCCACCTAAGATGCCTTCAACCGCATCTTCTTGGCTTTCAAATACTACCGCAGGGCCAGTGAACTTATGGATGCTTTCATCAACGCCTGCTGTCTTAACGATACAGCCATCAAGCGCAATGTTGCCTGAAAGTACTGCTAGGCCGCCTTCTTGGCTAAAGGCATTTTCTTTGGTACGGATACAACCTTCAGCACGGTCATCATCAAGGCGGTCCCAACGACAATCTTGAGAGAATGCTTTAGTCGTACGAATACCAGCAGGGCCTGCGCGGAAGAACTTTAATACATCTTCGTCTTCAGTTTGGATGATGTCGTATTTCGCGAGCTGTTCTTTCATTGAAAGACCAAGTACCGTACGAGCTTCATTATGAAGCAGGCCTGCGCGGTCGAGTTCACCAAGAATCGCCATCACACCACCTGCGCGATGTACGTCTTCCATGTGATATTTCTGGGTTGATGGTGCCACTTTACATAAGTGAGGAACCTGGCGAGATAGGCGATCGATATCTTCCATATCGAAGTCAACTTCTCCTTCTTGCGCTGCTGCAAGTAGGTGAAGGATAGTGTTGGTAGAGCCACCCATCGCGATATCTAGTGCCATGGCATTTTCAAACGCATCAAATGTTGCGATGTTGCGTGGCAATGCAGATTCGTCGTCTTGCTCGTAGTAACGTTTAGTTAGTTCAACAATGCGTTTACCTGCGTTGATGAACAGCTGCTCACGGTCTGCGTGCGTTGCTAGCATTGAGCCATTACCTGGCTGAGAAAGGCCTAGTGCTTCAGTTAGACAGTTCATCGAGTTTGCCGTGAACATACCTGAACATGAACCACAAGTAGGACAAGCACTGCGCTCGATCTGCTCACTCTGTTCGTCGGAGACTTTCGGATCTGCGCCTTGGATCATGGCATCTACAAGATCGAGTTTTATGATTTGGTCAGAAAGCTTGGTTTTACCCGCTTCCATCGGACCACCAGAAACAAAGATTACAGGGATGTTTAGGCGCATTGACGCCATCAGCATTCCCGGAGTGATTTTGTCACAGTTAGAGATACATACCATCGCATCGGCACAGTGTGCATTAACCATGTACTCTACTGAGTCAGCGATAAGCTCACGTGAAGGCAGCGAGTAAAGCATGCCGCCATGGCCCATCGCGATACCATCATCAACGGCGATGGTGTTAAATTCTTTGGCGATACCGCCAGCTTTTTCGATTTCACCTGCAACCAATTGCCCCATATCTTTTAGGTGAACGTGGCCAGGTACAAATTGCGTGAATGAGTTCACGACAGCGATGATTGGTTTACCGAAGTCTTCGTCTTTTACCCCAGTTGCACGCCAAAGGGCGCGAGCACCGGCCATATTGCGACCATGAGTGGTGGTTGCTGATCTGTATTTAGGCATCTTACTACTTCCTTATTTTGCCGCGTCTTCTGGGTATACGTAGTCCAACCAACCCCACTTATCTTCAGTGGTGCCGTTGAATAGACCAAAGTAAGCTTCTTGCAGCTCTTTAGTGATTGGGCCGCGCTTACCTGTGCCGACTTCAATTTTATCGATAGTTGCAACAGGAACGACCTCTGCTGCAGTACCTGTCATGAATACTTCATCTGCTAGGTAAAGTGCTTCGCGAGCAATGTTTGCTTCACGCACTTCATAGCCGCGATCACGAGCGATAGTCATGATTGAATCACGTGTAATACCAGGCAAGATGGCGCTGGTTGCTGGTGGAGTAGTGATCACGCCATCTTTAATTACAAAGATGTTCTCACCTGCACCTTCAGATAGGTAACCATCTACGCTTAGTGCGATACCTTCGTCGTAACCGTGACGACGAGCTTCGCCACCGACTAGTAGTGAAGATAGGTAGTTACCACCTGCCTTTGCGGCAGTAGGAATCGTATTTGGTGCAGCGCGGTTCCAGCTTGAGATCATCGCATCTACACCAGCTTCTAGCGCTTCTTCACCAAGGTATGAACCCCAAGGGAAGGCTGCAATGATTAGGTCCATTTCAGTACCCACAGGTGGGCATACACCCAGACCGACGTTACCGACAAAACCAAGTGGACGAATGTATGCACTGTCTAGTTTGTTTTGGCGTAGCGTTTCACGCGTTGCTTCCATGATTTCCTCAACTGTGTAAGGGATTGGGAAGCGATAGATTTTTGCAGAGTCCTTAAGACGTTTTGCGTGCTCTAGATGACGGAAGACAATTGGGCCTTTTGGTGTGTTGTAGCATCGTACGCCTTCAAATACTGAAGTGCCGTAGTGCATAGCATGGGTCAAAACGTGGACGTTTGCCTCAGCCCAAGGAACCATTTCACCATTAAACCAAATGTAATCTGCTGTTTTTGTAGCCATTTATTGCCTTCCTTATGCACAAATCTTTTGTTGTAGGTTGTTATTTGGGAGTTCGTCAC
>NZ_CFHWOM010000076.1:0-13218 GCF_984391705.1 Vibrio sp.
TAACGCCCTGTTAATGCGTGAATAAAAATAAAACAAAGCACTATTTTACAAACACTTAATTCAAAAAAACTCACAAAAACCACCATATGTAGCATATATGTAGCTTTCAGTCGCGCCAAAACCAACAAAATGATAAGCACTCTAAAGCACTGTTGGACAAAACATTTCAGTGATTTTACTAATTTAGAATAATGTGGATAACCTCAGGTATTGCGGTGCATCTTACTTGATCCGCTCACTTCTCATTTGTAACATCCGTTTTTGGAGCTTTTTCTTTAGGATATTCAGAGCATAAGGTTTCAGCGTTTTCCATTCCTGACATTCATCACGAGTTCTGGCACAACCTACACACCAACCTTTATGGTTAGAGAAGTCACACAAATCGACACACGGACTCTTTTGTTTTTCATTGAACTCACCTCAAATTTGTGCGGCTCAGGTAACCTTAGTGGCATATGAAATAGCCTCTACGAAACTCACCTTCATAGAGGCTAGACTCTGTCTAATTACAGAACACGCTTCATCTCTGCGTAAGCCCCATTCGTTCTGAGAATAACCATAACAACGTTGTCATTTCGGTTGCGAAAAAACCAACCGTGGTTTCCAGTAAAAGCCGCTACCAGTTCCCCTTCGTCATTCGGAACACCACGACCTTTTTCATAGCTGATAGATCTTCCATTACCATCGCCATGAGTGTCGTAGTTGACAGGGCCACCTTTCGAGGTCCATTCAAATTGGGCAACTTGGCCTTTTTCCATGACCAATTTCACTTCCGCACCTTGGCCCGGTTTCAGTGAAAGCATAATTTTGTCTTTCCAAACTGCCTCAGCAGCTACAGCTGCTTCAGGGTTTGGAGAAGTCACCTCAAGTTGTTGAGGTGCGACTTCAGGTTCCGCTTTAACAGGCTTGCTTTGAACCGTTTTAGTGGCAGCAACGACTGCACTATTAGCCTGGTCTTCTTCTGCTTCTTGGGCTAATTGAGCCTTAATCTCTCCCATTTCAGTTAATCCCAATACTCTGCCCATTCCTGTTGGGTCAATAGCATACTCAGCAGGTAGAATGACTGTGATGAGCAGAACAATAGCAGTTGCTAGTGCAATAACGGTTGAGCGAGCAAGCTGCTTGGTTGTCGGTAGCTCGGCACGATTTGGCATATCTGTGTTGTACATGATTTATTCCTTTTTCTTTTTACTGAGCAACAACGTAGCCCGTTAATTGATAACCGATAAGCATGAAACCCAAGCTCATCATAACGACATTGACTGAGTAGGCTTGACGATAAAAGCTGGTATGCAGCCTCCAAAAGCCCATCACAATCAAAATGGTGCCTAGAGCAATCAATTGCCCTATTTCCACACCTATGTTGAACGCTAGTAAATTCGGAATTAATCCATCAGGAGAAATATCATATTCGATGATCTTCGACGACAACCCAAAACCATGACAGAACCCGAACAACAAGGTTGCGAGTTTTGTATTGAGCTGTACGCCAAACCAGCGCTGAAACGCTCCTAAATTATCCATTGCTTTGTAGACCACAGACAACCCGATGATGGCATCGATAATGTAACTGTTAATGCCGATATTGAAGTACACACCAAGCAGCATGGTAGACGAATGTCCGAGCGCAAAAAGGCTCACATACAACGCGATGTGTTTCATTTTGTAGAGAAAGAAAATCACGCCAAATAGAAACAAGATATGATCGTATCCTGTTACCATGTGCTTCGCACCCAGATACATAAACGCAATGATATTGGTACCTGTGATTTCTTGGATATAACCTTTGTCACCTTGTGCCACGGCATGAGCAAAAACATCAGTGCTCATCACTATGAGTAAGGCGAGAATGAGATAAAGCATCCCCTTACGAAGCGACGTCGCCATACCGATAGGCAACGTACTCACTTCGCGTAAAGAGAGTAAGTTCATAGTAACTCCATTATTTGTTGAATCTTCTTTAGCCGCTGATTACGGCAGTTATCAAGTAAACAACAACGCTCTTGGAGGACGCTCTATTTTGAAGGGTTTATGGATAGGCGTTCCGCTGAGCTGCCTGCCATAGGTTGACACCATCACTCTCGTAAACACGGAATGACTTAGCGTTTTTAATGTCGCACTGTCATACGCGTGATTATGATTATTCGCATCATGGTGAAATGAATACTCATCATCGACATCATGAGAATGACTGGAGGAATGGGAGTGTGTATGGTCACTATCGAAAGCCGATATCGCCGACAAGCTATGAGAACGAAATTCACCTATCGCAGACGTCGTCGTACCTAATGCGACGATAAGTAGCATCAGCAAACTAATAGATTGTGTGAGTGCTTTAGAAACCATACACCATCGCCGACATTGAGATAGTTCAATGAGAATAACAAAAACTTGAAGTGTTATATTATAACAAAACCAAGAGTTCAACCGTCATGTGTTAATTTATGTAAGCTGTATACCAAACTCTTTCACAATAATTGCCACGATAAAAAAGCACACGATTGAAATAACGGCACAAATGCCTAACGAGAACCAAAAGGAGTATCGACTCAATAGAAACGGAAAGATCAGAAACATTGGCAACGTAGGCAACACATACCAGAAGGTGTAGTAGGCATGATTAGCGAGCTTTTCCTGACCTTGTTCTTCGATATACATCCAAATCAATGCCAAAATCGTAACTGTAGGCAGTGCCGCTATTAGCGCTCCCGCTTTATCACTTCTTTTCGCTACTTCAGATATTAAAACCACAATCCCAGCGGTTAAGGCGTACTTAGTAATAATCCACAACATGACATCGTTACCTTTATATAACTTTCTGTAAAGCCATCATTACCACAGAGCTTAGCTCATCAACGATGTATATCCGTGCATACCCATGTATAAGCCAACAGCACAGATCAAAACGCCCGATAAATAAGGTGCTCGGCGTGCAACATCGTTCAAACCACTCCATTTGGATGTCGCTTTTTGTAGCCCCACGCCTGCCACAACGCCAACTGCAACCAGAGTGAGAGCTAAACCAACACTGAATGACACAACCAGAGTAGCACCAAGGGATATAGCCTTAAGTTGCAAACAAATAAGCAAAACCGTTACCGCAGCAGGACATGGAATTAAGCCACCAGTTAAACCAAAAAGCAGTATTTGCCCATTCGTAACATCTCGGTTCTCAAACCGCTTTTGAATATCCAAAGCGTGAGCACGTTCATGGGCATCTTGATATTCCTTGTTATCACTTCCTGAATGAGCTCTTGAACTAAAATGTACATCAAAATCATGGGTATGGTCGTGGTGTCCAATAACCAATGTGACAGACAAATCATCAGAGGCTTCAATGCAGGATGCCGATTCTAAGTACCCATCACGCTCAATAAAGTGATAGGTATCAGTAGATTGGGCGTTGTTGCTCGGTGCTGAAACCTTGACACCTTCGGCCGTTAAAGGCCTACCATGGAGTGTTCGCAACTGAAAACGTTGGTGGGGCCCTTCTTCTTTAATAGAGAGTGATACGTGCCCGTGCCCTGTATCAACGACTTGAGTGGTCCATTCATGAACATGAGAATGAGCTTTACGCCAAGCACGCTCATCGCTCCAAGTCCGCCAGAACATCCATGAGCCTGTCGAGACAATAATGACGCCTGAGATGAGCTGCATCCAAGGCTCAGTCGCTTCAGCCGTGAACTTCTGGCTGATGTACATACCACCAACAGCAATCAACCACACGATAGCAGTGTGAGAAAGTGTGGCTGCCACCCCCAGCATCACTGCTTGTTTGACTGTTCCTTTAACTGCAACAATGAACGTCGCCATCATTGTTTTCGAGTGTCCGGGCTCAAGGCCATGCAAAGCACCAAGTAAAATGGCACTGGGAATAAAGAACCATCCATTACCTTGTTGGAGTAGCGCGACAAAATCCATCCGTTTCCCTGCTGTGTTTTGTTATTTGCGACAAACTATACTCCCCCCTAGTATTAAATACTACCCCCCTGTATAAATGGAGTGCTACATTATCGGTTAGAATCGCTCAGCCCATAACTAAAGAAGATAAGCCATGTCACATACAACCCGAGATCAAAAGAAGCTCAACACCCGAGTCAGTAAAATACAGGGTCAGGTGAATGGACTTAAAAAAATGCTCGAAGAAGAGCATGAATGCCAAGATGTGTTGCAGCAGATTGCTGCTATTCGAGGCGCGGTAAATGGCTTGATGCGAGAAGTGATCAAAGGTCACTTGCTAGAGCACGTTGTACTTGAAGAAGACAAAGAGCAACGTGAAACCGATATGGAAGTGGTGCTGAAGGTTCTGGATTCTTATATCAAATAGCGTGTTGTGCGCCGTCAGCTCCCACTACTCTTACCATTGAGAGAGAAATAATAGTTTTTTGTTATTCAATATAAATACCTCCTAACTCATAGTGGGGCAAAAGCGTGTTAGTGCTCTTGCACTAACACAGTCACAGTAGATTCGTTAAATTCCAAAGACTTATGTTTAAGCCATGCATTCCCTTCTACTAAGTTAGTAATCGAACCTACACTTTTACCTTGAAAAAAATAGAGTACAGAAGTGGAACTACACCTAAAGTTAATATCGTGGATACGATTAAGCCAAAAATGATTGCGATTGCCATAGGCTCCCACATGACACCTCCCCCCACCCAAAGCGGGATCATCCCGACAACAGTTGTAACCGTCGTAAGCAAAATAGGAGTCATACGTCGCTTAGCCGCTTCAATCACTGCATCATAGGGACGATATCCGTTTTCAGATTGCTCAAAGTCAATTCTATCTATCAAGACGATGGCATTGTTGATGACAATTCCAGCAAGAGATATCACGCCTAGAATGGTCATAAAGCCAAGATAAGAACCCGCTATATTGAGGCCTAAACAGACCCCTATTAGCCCCAAAGGTATAGTAAGTAAAATAATCGAAGCCTTACGAACTGAGTTAAACTGACCCACCAGCAAAAACAAGATAATACCTAGACCAATAGGGAGTTTCTCAAAAATCGACTGGTTTGCCTCACCAGAGCTTTGCGCTACTCCGCCGAGTTCCCAACGATAACCTACAGGCCAGTTTTTCGAAGCTTCTTCTAGGAATGGCACCAACTGTTGATTCACTTCCGCAGGTGTCACTGGGGCATCTAGACCAGCCGAAACCGTGACTGCCTTTAGGCGCTCTCTTCGTGGTATCAATGCAGGAGCCCATACAATACTAGTGTCCACTATTTCAGCTAACGGAAGAGAGCGGTTGTCTGCAGAAATGATATTGGTACTTGTTGGCCTTTCTATATTGTTCTGCACACGAGAGCTTGCTCTCATCACGATTGGGATGACCTCTTCGCCTTCGCGAAATTCTGATACCGTCAGCCCGCTAGTCGCAGCTTGTAAGCTAAGAGCAATATCTGTGTTCGACACTCCATGCCGAAGTGATTCTGCTTCATCAATATTAATAACAAATTTCGTACTCCTCAGCCCCCAATCGTCAGTAACACCTTTAATACCTGAGATAGCATTCAATTGAAGCTTAACTTGCTCAGATATTTCCATTAGTTTACTGGTCTCTTTGCCAAGAATTCGAACCTCTATTGGGTTGCTTATGGCTGCGCCATTTTGAATTTTCTGCGCTTTAAAACTCACGTCTGGAAACCCAGTAAACAGGTAATGTTCAATATCTTTCATGACTACATCTACCGCTTCACTGGTATCGGTATTTATAATAAACATTGCATAATTTGGACTGGCAGGTTTCGAGCTATGGGATAGAACGAAACGTGGCCCACCATTACCAATGAACACCGACCAGCTCTTTAGTCCTTTCGAGTTATCACCATCAGATGCAAGCGAGTTGAGGTGCTCACCTAACTTATCGACAACTCGTTCCGTTTCAGAGATTGGCGCAAAGATAGGCAGTTCAATCTCGACCTTAAAAACGGGATCTTCTGACGGTGGAAAAAAGATAACCGGAATGTACTTGAAACCGTAGATCGCTGCGCCAAACAAACATAGGACCACAACAAGAGACACTGCTCGAAAGCGCAATATTTTTGACAAAAACACGAGATAATAGCGCTCAATCACGCCCATTACCCCTTTGCTATCTGTCTTAACGTTTGCCTTTTTAGGTGCAATGTCTTTAACGAAATAGCAGAACATAGGAATCATAGTGATGGCCAGAAGCCATGATATAAGCAGCGTTATGGTAACTACTGTAAACAGCGGTGCTGTATATTCACCCGTTGTCGACTCAGCCAAGTAGATAGGTAAAAATGCGGCTGAAGTAGTAAGAGAAGAGGTCAGTAATGAGATTTTAAGCTCCTTCGCTGCATTAACGCTCGCGTCCCATGGAGTCTCCCCATTCTTCCTTCGATTAAGAATGTTTTCAGCCATCACAATGGAATTGTCGACCAGCATACCAAGCGCTATCATCAACCCTGCTAAAGATACCTGATCCATGCCAATTCCAGCCACATACATAATGGCAATACTGGTAGCGATAGTAAACGGTATTAAGCTAGATACAATTACGCCAACCTTCATTCCAAGGCTCAGCAACATCACCGCAATGACCACTACTATGGCCTGCCCCAAGTTGCTGATAAAGCTATCTATGGTACTTTTCACTAACGTTGGCTGAAATGCGACTACCTCAAATTCTACCCCCCACGGATAAGTCTGATAAAACTGCTTCAACAAGACGTCTACCTGCTTACCCATTTCGATAATATTGCCGCCCTCTATCATTGATAGCGCGATAGTAATGCTGTTTTTACCGTTAGTTTTAGTCATGGCGGTTGGTTCTTTAAAATCTCGATAGACCTTAGCAAGATTTTCAAGTGGGACCACTTCATTACTGTTAGGGATGGGTATATAGGTTTTCTTCAGTGCACTCACCGATTCTAAATCGCCAGTGGGCTCGATAATGACATCCTGTTTACCATCACTCCACTTACCTCCGGAAAGAATAACGTTCTTCTCTTTTAGAAACTGGGAGATATAGGTTGGAGAAATACGAAGTGACTGCAAGCGGCTATTATCATACTCAATGACAATCTCTTCATGTTGAATACCATACAAGTTCGCTTTAGCCACAGACGGTATTCGAAGAAGTTCATCTTGCGCTTGTTCAGCTATGTCCTGAAGCTCGTTTTGACTATACCCTTCTGCGGTGACTGACAATACGATACCAAATACATCACCAAACTCATCGTTGACCTCAGATAACCCAGAACCTGTTGGTAAGTCTGCTTGAGCGGAATCGACTTTTCTTCGCAAACTATCCCATATTGGACGAAGTTCTTTGTAGCTATCCTTAATATCGACAGTCACAATGGAAACCCCAAACTTCGATAGACTTGAAACAGTATCAAGTTCAGGCATTTCCTGAATCACTGTTTCAATTTTATCTGTAACTAGTTGCTCTACTCGCTCTGGAGATGCGCCTGGGAACGGAGTAATGATTTGTGCTGTACGGATCGGAAAACCAGGGTCTTGGGCTCGTGGAATGTTTAGGAACCCGTATAGCCCTGCTAACAAAAGCGACACCAGTATGACTGAGACGAAGCGGTGCTTGTTAATCGCAGCTCCTGTAATGTTCATCAGTGGGCCTCACTTAACTTCGCGACTTTAAGTCCATCGTAAATTTGACTGACACCCGCTGTGACCACAGCCTCATTACCTGTCAGCCCTTCTCGGATCTCGATATATCCGTGGCTAAAACGCCCCACCTCAACATCAAACTGTTTAACGACCCCCTCCTTGTCATTTTCCTCCTGATAGACATAAAGATAGTTACTACCTTGAAGCTCATTCACAGCGCTCATTGCCACCCAGTAGTGCCCTTCTGAAGCCTTCAACTTTTTAGAAACGACGATCTCCGCGGCTATGCCTTCCTGAATACTCGAATCTGGGGTAATCAACGCAACTGTTACGAAATAGAGCCCATTTTCTTCAGAAGTAATACCGATTTCAGTAACTTTTCCTTCAACTTGTTTTTTGATGTTTCCTTTGAGTTCAATGGCAATATTCTCTCCAATGTTGAACTCTTTCAATGCGGTATCCGGTATGGTTGCCGTCACTTCAATCGACTGACCACAGCTTAGATCGGCAATAGGTTGACCCGCAGTGACGTTTTCGTTTTTTCGGACATAAGTTTGTGTCACCTTACAACCCGAAATTGGAGAAAATAACTTAGTATAACGAACTTGCTGTTGGTCTAACTCGACGCTTTTACGCACCTGCTTCACCTTTGCAATATCAGCTTTATATTCTGCCTGAGCAAGCTCAAAATCTTTCTTTGAGACCACATGTTTTTTGTATAACTCTGTCAGCCTATTCAGGTTACTTTTGCTAGTGAGCGCTTTAGTTTCTACCCGAACCAGCTGTGCTTTGGTCTGTTCTAGGTTGAGTTGCATGTCTCTATCGTCAAGTGAAGCGATAAGGTCATTTTTATCCAACACCTTACCAATGCTAGTACTAATTTGTCGCACCCGACCTTCAACCCTAAAACTCAAAGTGAAGTTTTCCGAGGATTCCGTTGTACCCGCATAACGATATTCTGCTAAAGGAAGCTCTGAAATAGGCAGGGTCACTCTCACTGGTCGTAGAACCACTTCTTCAGACTCTTGGGTGTCATCCACGCAACCCATTAAGACTAAAACAAACAAAAAAACTAAAACCACACGACTGTTATTCATAATAATATCAACAATTTTAAGGACTTAAGCCAGTGTATGGTACCAAGTTAATTTATAAAATAGTAATTACATAAACCTTACTCTTATTCGCAAAAGTTATACAACTTAAGGACATGCGCACTTAATATCACAACAAATCAACTATCTACCTCAGAAGATTTGTGGTCCAATCTATCACTAAAGAGTACGAGCAAAACGAAATACTTATTATGATCTTGAATCTATGACGAAGTATTGTGAATTTTATAGTTTTCTGATTTCCCGTTTGGGATAGAAGACGCCCCCTATTTGTCAAAACGATTTCTGAAAGGTCAAAAAGTTACCCCACCTACCCCACTTCTCATCAATCAGGTGGGGTAAGTGGGGTAGAAATGGCAACTTAGCGAAATGAAGTGTTGGGGCGAACGTCAGGAAAGCAGTATCGGTTCGAGCCGTTAAGCAATCGCTTCTCGATTTTTCCTTCTTTGTGCAGTTGATTCAATGCCTTACCCACCACATTAGCTTTCGATACATCGGCGTTGATGAGTTCGCAGATAGCCTTTGTCGATAGCCATGCTCTCGCCTTACCGTGACACTCTTCAATATGGTCATTGAGCAGCGTGTACCATGTCCCTTTGTCGACGTATTGAGAAGAGGCATGAGACACTTGCAGTTGCAGCTCTGGCGGCAACACCCAAGGGTGATGGTTCACCATGAGTTGATGTTTGACCTCTAACCAAAACTGACGCAGTTTCTCAGGCTCTTTGAGTGTAAGCTCCCCTGTCGATTTGTATTCCCAACCGAGCAGTTGATTTAAGCCCGTCATATCAGTTTCCCCCACCAATTCAACGACTGCGTACCGTGTGTTTCCTGTCTCATCTTTTAGGAAGTCAGTACCGTTTACCGTAGCAATTAAGTTCGTCTGTCGGTCTTTTTTGATGTCAGTGCGCGCATATGGCGGTCTTACCGTATCCCGCTTCCGAGTTACAAACGCTTTGAGCGCCCCTTGGCAGTTTTTGGTTGAACGCTCTAACTCCCCAAGCTCGACTATCCAAGAGCGGATAACCGAAAGAACGCTGTCTTTGTTGTCTGAGTTAAGCTCGGCCCCTTCTAGGAACGCATTGGGCATGACGTTGGCAATACGCTCGACAAAGGCCGTCTTTTTAAAGGACTGCTCACCTTGTAAGACAGGCACGAGTTTGGATTTAAAGTTAGGGACAAAGAGACATGCTACACAGCCAACTAGCCAATGTAGCAGCACCGCACTGGTGAGCTCTGGCTCTTTGGCCTTTAAACAGCTTAATACCGCGTTAACCCTTGGCTCACCATCCCATTGGCCCTCTAACCAATCAGCGATGGGGTGATAGCTGCTTTTTAACGCCAGTGCGCTGAAGTGGTCATCTATGGCGCTTTTTGGCATCGAATAGATAGAAGCAAGCGAGATAAGCTCGCTTCTGACCTCTTCCGGTGTCCCGACAAAGACGCCCTGCTTATAAATGTCTGGCTCTAAGGTCATTTTGTTGTGCTTCGCTTCATAGCCTGCGCTATCAAGCAGGGCTTTCAGGTTATCCGCCGTATTGAGCACAATGCATTGACCGGATTCTTTGTACTTCACATGAGGAAAGTTTGGCTCACAATTAGGGTTAAGCATGGAAGCCCTCCCCTTGTGATAAATGGTCGCGTTTAGTGTGACTATCCAACCAGCAATCTAGGTCTTCTTTGAGGTAACGAACCGCTCGACCAATCTTAATGAAGGGTGGCGCGACGGTTCGGTTTTTACGTGGGCCTTCCATTCGAGCTTGACGAAGGAAGGAGCGACTCATCCCAATGTAAGCCGCTGTCTCTTGTTCGGTGTATACACGTTTCTCTACGTTGCTTTGAGTCATGTCTGTGTCTCCTGTTGTTCACTGAGACACACGCTAAGACATCAAAACGTCATATGACGTTTACGATGACGAAGACAATGACGTTTTTTATTAAGACACTTCCTGACTTGTCTTAAAGACACGCCTCACCCTCGCTAAGACGTTTTTCCTAAACGACTCATACGACATGGTCTTTTCCTTCTCGCCTCGTCCGAAGTAAGTGAGAGTGTCTTGTGTCATGTTTTCAATCAACACATCGGTATCAAATTCACGTTGAAACTCATTTTGATTCACGTCTTGTCTTAAAATATTCCACACCGTTATCGCTTTTGCCTCTGGGTGCGTTTCTAAGATTCGAATGACCACATGAGCAAGTGGGTGCGTTAAGTAGCGTTGGTCAACCGAATCTAACCGACGTTTAACCGTTGAACTAACCGAAGGTAATGCGTTAGAAGCGTTAGGGTTAACCGAAGCTAATGCATTAGACCCGTTACAGGTAACCGGCGCTAAGCGCTCGTTAACACTACTTATAAAGGTTGAAGCACCGTTAGAAACACTCGTTTCAACGGGTACAGCGTTACTCGACGTACTGGATTCAACAGGGGTAACCGAAGCGGTAACCGACACTAACGCGTTAGCTTTAAACACGTCAACGCTAAACACGCGTTGGATATCTTCTAAGTCCACTCTTAATTGTGCAGGCTCAACGGTTACCGGAGTGGTTTTTAAATGGTATCTCGGTGGGTTGTCTTGAGCTTCATCGTCCGCTTTCAAGCCAAATGACTTGCTGAACGTATTGGTTAACGCTTCCAACGAGCTATCAAGCGTTTGAACGCTTTGAATCTGGGTATAGGCAATAAGTGTTACCGTCGGTTGATTCAATACCCTCTCGTCCAGTTTAAAATCCGCGCTCACAACGTTACCAAATACGGATTTAACAGGTTGCCAATGCGTAATGCGTTGAGGTTCGAGAATAATGGCATGAGTACATGGTTGCGCCTTACCGGAAAATGCAAAGTTGAACGAGGTAGATTCAGTAAAACGAACCACCCCTTCATAGTTGAAAATGGCAGGCACACTTTTCGACGTGGGGTGAATCGCCCCCATCTTTTTGGATTTTAACACACCGCACAATGGCATCTTCTTTTGCTCCACCGCGTCCAGTACATCCCCTTCAGACAGGGTGGTTTTCTGTGATATCTCATCCAACCGGATAAACCGACGTTTTAGCTCTGTCATCGTCCTTAATCACTCCTTGAGTACTCATGTTCAATACAACCCGTTAAGGTTATCGAATTCACCTAATGCCTATCAACCAATCAGTTGTACCGCTGCGGCAGTATGAGCCGGCGCTAAATGCGCGTAACGCAGCGTCATTTTCAAATCCGCATGCCCCAATAGCTCTCGAACCACATTCAAATCAACGCCTGCCATAACAAGTTTACTGGCGAAATGGTGGCGTAAATCGTGAAAGCGGAAGTTCGAAATACCAGCGCTTTTTAGTAGGTTTTGCCAAGGGTACTGAAAGAAGCTCACCCGCTTGCCCTCATGAACAAACACATACTCTTCATTGAGGTTTTGAGCGCGCCACTGTGACAGCATGTTAAAGACTGTGTCGTTCATTGGTATGGTGCGCTTCTTCTTTGATTTGGCATTTTCAGACAAAATGGTGAGATAGCGATTCTCAAACGACACACTCTCCCAACGTAGCGTCAACATCTCGCCTTTACGCATTCCGGTATGCATGGCGAGTGTAATCAATGGCGTAAAGAAATCAGCGTACTGGTGAGAGTCGTTGTCTTCGCATAACTGTGCTTCTCTAGCGGCTAATGCACTAAGTAGCGCTGCCTCTTCTGACTCAGAGAGATAACGGATACGCGTGTTGTCTTCTTTGGCTATTTTCACGCTCGATAAGTTGTGAGACTCGATGAACTCCCATTCCACCGCTCTATTTAACGCCGCCTTAAGCCGATTAAACGTATACTCTATCGTTGCAGGCGCTCGACCTAATTTACGCTTGTCGGTTACCCATTGCTGAATGTCCCACGCTTTAATGTCTTCAAGAGGCTTATCCGCTAAGAAGGCAAAGGTATTAGCGATGGATTGGTAAGACTGTTTCGCGGTTTTAGGGTTCATGGCAAACAGATAGTCTTTGTAGTGCTCTTCGAGGTATTTACCCAAAGTTAAACTTCGACGCACCTCCGCTTTACGCTCTTCAACGCGCTGGACTTGAACATCCACACCACTGGCAACCAACCCCGCTTTTTCCTTAGCTAAGTCTCTTGCCTGAGCAGGCGTCATTGAATCCGCAGAGCCAATAAGGTAGTTGCGCTGCTTACCGTTCAGTCTGTAGTAGAAGTAATACTTAATCGCGCCCTTGGGGGAAATGCGGGCATGAAAACCACTGATTTCTGTATCATTGAGACGTCCATCCTCAATCGTCAATTGCTTGATAGACGTATTGGTGATCTTCTTCTTGATTGCCATTCAACAAACCTCTGTGTAGCAAATATGTAGCACAAAGATTGTACAAAAGCAGCATTCAATGAACAACCAGAAACAAACCACACAAACTTAAACCACTGAATTATATAAAAATTAAGTTCATCCTCGTTCATTACCGTTTATAGCAAAACAACCACGATTCACACTGTTAAGGTGTGAGCAACGCAATAC
>NZ_CFHWOM010000077.1:0-12815 GCF_984391705.1 Vibrio sp.
TGGCTTACATTGAGCTTGTAGATCGCCCAGCTGCTGAAGAAGCTGCTGAGTAATCAGGTTCGTAAGAACGAAAAAGCCGAGCATTAGCTCGGCTTTTTTGCATCTACAGATTAAGAAATAAAATCTTGTTGAGTCTCCCTTCTAAATAGGATGTAAAAGACATCGAATCGGTTGCTCAGTTTAGAATAGGGATTATCGAGATCCATTAGCAATCAGCTTGTCGACTAAGCCGCTCGATATCTGAAAGTCTCGCGCCTAAGGCTGATATGAATATGGCCGATGCAATCACACCAGCCATCCAAAATTATCACTTACTTCCAGACCGAGCTTAGGCTATCTAACAGGCCTGCGCTTGCTCCTTGACTCTGTAGAGCACTTAATAGAATTGGCGTGAACGTCGAAATAAGTGATGGGTCCATCCCTAGTGCTGAAAATGCGCTTTTTACAGTCTCATTGTTTGCGATTAAAGCAGAAAGCCCACTTGATTGTAGAGAGTCAAAACCTGGGATTAAACCGGCTAACTCAGAGGTTTCACTACTGCCTAGAGAGTTCTGGGCTAATGCTAATAGCGATCCCATACCACCAATTGCTTGCTCTGAAGAAACGTTAGCGCTGTTTTGAATTGCAGCTACTAAATCTGTATCTGCTGCTCCTTGCTTGGACCATGCTTGAACTGCGCCCATAAGCGCGGCATTAGCAATCTCACTATAACCACTGTCATTACTCGCTTGGCTATCTTTGGAAGTACTTTGACATCCTAAAAGCGCGACACTCATCAGTGCTGCGATAGCGATTTTCTTATACATAACATCTCCTTATTTATTACGATCGGCTATTCTAGTACCGAATTTGTCCCAGTATTATCTAAAAAAAACGGCGGCACAATGTGCCGCCGTTAATAGATTTGCTAAAAGTCCTAATTATAGGATGTCTAGTAGCTCAACTTCGAATACTAATGCTGCGAAAGGAGGAATCGCTGCACCTGCGCCACGTTCGCCGTAAGCTAGGTCTTGAGGAATGTATAGTTTCCACTTAGAGCCAACAGGCATTAGTTGAAGTGCTTCAACCCAGCCTTTGATTACGCCAGTTACTGGGAATTCAGCTGGTTGGCCGCGAGATACTGAGCTATCGAATACAGTACCGTCTGTTAGTTCACCGTGGTAATGAACGCGAACTTGCTTGTCAGAAGTTGGGATTTCACCAGTACCTTCAGTAAGGATTTCGTACTGTAGACCAGACTCTAGAACCGTTACTTCTGGGCGTAGAGCGTTGTCTTTTAGGAACGCTTCACCGTCAGCCGCAGCTGCTTTAGCCGCTTCTTGACGTGCTGATTCTGCACGAGTGTGTAGCTCTTGAAGTGCACCGTTGATTTCATCAATTTCGATTGCTGGCATGTCGCCAACTAGTGCAGTTGCGATACCTGCAGCGATAGCGTCAACGTTAAGACCTTCAAGACCAGAACCTGCTAGTTGCTGACCCATCTGTAGACCGATACCGTAGCTTGCTTTTTGCTCTACAGTCTCAAATTTTACTTCAGACATAGTGTCTCTCTTTGTATGGTTTGTGTTAAAGGCGTTAGGATACCAGTTATAGCGATACGATGAAATGTTCCCCTTGAGATAGTGTCTACCTGGTAAGATTGTGCGATTTAGATCGACTTTCATTAATCACATAGAAAAATTTGACCTATCGATAACCGAGAAGAGTGAAATTTCCTATACTCATGTGCGCTTGGTTTTTATACTTGGATTGAAGCCCGTTTGGAGATACGACGCGATGAATCGCAGGAAGAAAAAGAAGCAACCCTCTGTGAATTATATTGAGCTATTGAAGGAAAAGTGCTCTTCAATAGATTGGCTCGCGATGAAAGATACATTGACCACTGGCTGGTCTGGTCTACCAAAACTGCATCAACGAGCTCTAATAGTTATAGTTCCCGTTGTATTACTGCTGATTTTGATCCCTTTCCCTGAATCGAAGCCAGACGAAGCTGCAACTGCTCCGCAGCGCGTTGAAATCGATATTAATACGACAGGGTTGAGTGAACAAAAGAACGCTCGCCAACAGCAATTAGCGTCGAATGACTGGAAAGAGTATGAGGTCAAAAGCGGCGATACTCTCGCCCAAGTTTTTCGCAGCAATAACTTAGCTATGTCAGACCTTAATGCATTGGTCAAAGTTGAAGGAACTGATAAGCCGCTTAGCTATATCAAGCAGGGGCAATTAGTGCGCTTTAAACTGACAGATGAAGGGCAACTCGATATCCTGCAACTTGAGAAGAAAGATCAATCTGTGATGTTTTTCCGTCTGTCTGATGGCGGTTTTGGTCGAAGTAAGTAGTTGCTTACTTTATTGAACTGATTATTTGTCTAATTCTATTCTGTGCCGCTTGGTTAGCTTGAGGTTTTTCCAAGGGATCAGCGGCACGACTATCATTATTATCCCTACAACAGTTAACCAGTCTGGCACTTCGTTAAACCACACGATTCCAAACAGAGTGACAAACAATAATCCTGAGTTTTCTGCAACCGCAATATTCCCTGCTGGCGCTTTTTTGTAGGCTGCGACTGCGACACCGTTGTAAGCCAAGATCAAACTAGCACTAGCAAGTATCAATAGTAAACCTTTAGAGTTCAACGGCTCCCATACTGAAATGGCTAATACACTTGCGGCAGGCAATGAGAGTAGGGTTGTCCAGAATAAAGTGCTGATCACCGTTTGTTGAGTAGGAAGCTTGCGTGCGGTGACATTAAACAGTGCCAGAGTCATAGCGGTACCCAGTGCAAACACTGCCGCCCAATGAAACTCCGATGGCCGCAGCACCACAAGAACCCCGAGAAATCCCACCAAACTGGCGATAATCTTAGGTGCTGATGGCGTTTCCTTAAGTAGGAGTATGGATAATGACAGCATAAGTAGAGGGGCGGCGTAGAAGACCGCATTCGCTGTAGCTAAAGGTAAGTGAGTGATCGCTATTACCATACAGGCGCTACCGATTAAGATTAGATGCGCGCGAAGTACATTTAGACCTGGAGAATAGAGCCTTCGAGCGCTTGGCTGTTGCCTAAACCATAGTGGAAAAATCAGAGCCAATGAGAACAATTGGCGGAGTAGTACATATTGAAATGTTGGCACCTCACCATCGAGTAACTTTACCGCAACATCAGAGAGTGAAGCGGTAAAGTTGCCGAAAACCAATAATAAAATCGCAAGATGATAGGCGGACATGGCCTTCACTATTTGCTGAGCTTCATGTCAATGTGGGGAATATCATCTTCCAAATACATCTCAGACGTTCGCTCAAAGCCATGTTTCTGATAGAAGTCTGCAAGGTGTTCCTGCGCACCAATCTCAATACTCTTTCCTGGCCATAAATCTTCACAGCTAGAGATTGCCTGCTGAATTAACGCATGCCCTAAACCATTTCCTCTATGTTTCATCGAGGTTGCGACTCGACCTATACTGACCGATGGGTAGCTTATCCCAGCAGGTAATAGCCGAGCGCAAGCGACTAAATCATCATTGAGGTAACCAAGCAGGTGGTGGACGCCTGCTTGATGATCTTTATCGTCTAATTCAGGATAAGGGCAGGTTTGCTCCACTACAAAGACATCAATGCGTAATTTTAAAAGTTGATAAAGCTGAGTGGTTGTCAGCTCGTTAAAGGGTAATCGTTGCCAAGAAACCATGTTGTAATCTGTTCTGAATGGGTCAATAGCTAGACGTTATCAACACCCGCTTTATTCAGCATTAACAATTGTTAACTTGCGTTCGTTTTTTTATTCGACTTAGGCTAATTGGGGTTATCCCCAAATAGGCAGCAACTTGATAATCATTTAGCCGATTAAGCAGATGTGGAAAGTTATCGCAAAACAGCTCATAACGCTCTTCTGGTGAATAGAGCAGCATAAAGCGCTCCTTGTTTTCTTTATGCATCAATTGCGTTTCGAGTAGTTTGAGATAGATGCTATGTTTTTCTTCACGCCAGACTCTCAGTGTTTCAATAGGTAAAGTGATCAAAGTGCATGGGGTCAAAGATTCCAGTAGATAAGGGGAGCCTTGCTGCTTGATCAAACTTTCAAATCCAATGATCCAATCATTCTCCCAGTAGAACTCTTTACTGAATTCTTTCCCTTTATCTGTGAGATAAGCGGAATGACAGATCCCATCTAATAGGAAGTGGATCTCTTGAGCGATCTCGCCTTGGTGGAGCAATATATGACGGGTAGGCAGTTCGATCAATTGAGCCGATTTGAGCAGTTGTTCACAGTCGATATCGCTAAATCCGCTCAGAGTGAGTTGCTGTTTAAAGTCATCAAGCATGAGGTATCACCAGTGAGTACAAAGTGCCTTGAGTCTACCTGATATTGCGTATGTGTCAGTAATAAAAAAGCCACGATAGGCATCGTGGCTTAAGTAGGAGTTTAGATTAACTTACTTTTGTAAGTCGATTTGGTATACAGCGAAGCCAACATCATCAGTGCCAACGCGTTTCATCGGGTACTGACCTTTCTCTTCGATGAATTTTGCAGCTTTATCGCTTGGTGAAGTTTCAAAGCGGATATCTAACTTCTTATCTGAATTGATTGGTGCAAATGTCCAGTTGTTGTCTGCACTTGGTGTGAACTCGCCTTTCTCATTACTTACACGAGTGATGTAAGAAGCGATAACAGAACGGTTTTCATCTGGAGAATCGAAAGCAACAAACTCAGAGCCAGTGCCAGGGAACTTGTTGCTGTATGCACGGTAGTTGTTAGTTGCAATGATGAAGTCCTGCTTCATATCAATCGGCTTACCTTGGTAAGTCAGATTAACAATACGCTCAGCGCCATCGTTAACTAGCTTGCAGTCACCATCGTACTTAGCAGGCTTAGTCACATCGATTTGGTAGTTCAGACCGTCAATCACGTCGAAGTTATAGGTACGGAAACCATCCCAGTCAATCAGGTTTTGAGGCTCAGTGCTGTTAACGTCAATCTGCTTGAACTGACCTGCAGTACATTCCAGCCACTCTTTTACTTCTTTACCGCTCACTTTCATCGCAACAAGCGTGTTCGGGTATAGGTAAAGGTCGGCTGCGTTACGGAAAGTTAGCTGACCTGACTCTACTTCAGTGAAGTTAGCAGGATCGTTCTTACGGCCGCCTGCCTTAAATGGTGCTGCTGCAGAAAGTACTGGGATATCTGCGAGATCAGGGTCGCCTTGAATGAAACGCTCAACGTAATCTTTCTGAGCTAGGTTAACGATCTGTACCGTTGGATCATCCTGTACTAGAGCTAGGAAGCTGTACATTACGTCGCTTGCTTTACCAATTGGTTGGTTAACGAAATCACGAGTACCTTTGTGGTCAGCTTCAAGCGCTTTAACCATCTCAGCATCTGCTTCTGCTAATGATTTTTTCGCTTTCTTGTCATAGATAGGACGAGCTTCAGTTTGCCCTTTGACAACAGTCCATTTGCCGTCTTGCTCTTTTAGCTCAAGGTCAATAACACCCACATGGCTGCCCCAACGGCCCGGCATAACTGCTGCAACGCCATTGATGGTACCGTTTGTGTTGTCAACGCCAGGAATGTTGTCAAAACCTTTGCCTGGGAACACTGCGTGTGAATGGCCAAATGCAATCGCATCGATGCCTTCTACCTGAGATAGGTAGTAAGTAGAGTTTTCTGCGCCCACTTTATGAGGGTCTGAAGATACACCAGAGTGTGGGATCGCAACGATAACATTTGCACCTTCAGCTTTCATTTGAGGAACGAGCTCTTCAGCCGTCTCTTTAATATCTTTGGCAAAGACTTTGCCTTCTAGATTCTTCTTATCCCACACCATGATTTGTGGTGGAACGAAACCGATGTAGCCCACTTTGATTTGGTGTTCTTCGCCATCAACATCTTTAAATGTATGCGACTTAATAATGTATGGCTTGAAGTAATGCTCGCCAGTTTTCTTGTCGAACACGTTAGCGCTGATGTATGGGAAGTCAGCATCGTTGATAGTTTCAGCAAGGAACTCTAGACCGTAGTTGAACTCGTGGTTACCGATGTTGCCCACATCGTAGTTCAATTGGTTCATCGCTTTGTATACTGGGTGAACTTCACCAGCTTTGATGCCTTTAGCGGCCATGTAATCGCCCATTGGGCTACCTTGAATAAGGTCACCATTGTCCACTAAGACGCTGTTTTCCACTTCGGCACGAGCTTGTTTTACTAAAGTAGCGGTACGTGTCAAACCAATCTTTTGAGACGGTTTATCTTTGTAGTAGTCATAGTCCATGACATTGGTGTGAATATCCGTGGTTTCTACGATACGTAATTTGATCGTATCTGCCATAGCTGGGCCAGCCATGGTTAGCATTCCACCTAAAACAGCAATAGAAAGGGGTTTCACTGCTACTTTCATTTTCAAGCTCCGATAGCGTTAATTAGGACGTTGCTTAATGTAACAAAATGCAATGAAACAATGATTTCAACCAATAACAAACTGTGATGTAGAGCGTATACTTTATGGTGTTCTGCTGACAATCTCTCAAATTTGATTAAATAACCATCATCTCAAATGGTGCCCTTATCAGTAATTGATATAAAAAATGAAATTTTAGAATTTCAGGTAATATGTATTGGCAGCCATAATGCCATCATCAACAAGGAAAGGGTGACATTATGGCGAGCAAGGATACGGTTTCTCAGTTTCCTCTGAGCAATCAACATACTCAGCGTACTCAACAAGCAAATCTCAACACTATTGGCCAAAGTGTTCTTGCTCACGGGGAAGTTGCACTCGTCGGCTCTGGCCCTGGTGATGTTGAGTTACTCACTCTCAAAGCGATTCGATTTCTTCAGCAAGCCGATGTGGTTTTGTATGACTACCTTGTATCTGATGAGATTATGGCACTTGTTCCAAGCGATACTATTTTGGTTTGCGTTGGCAAGCGCGCTGGCCATCATAGTGTTCCGCAAGAAAAAACTAATCAGCTGCTCGTCGATTTTGCTAAGCAAGGCTATCGCGTAGTTCGCATTAAAGGTGGCGATCCCTTTATTTTTGGGCGTGGTGGCGAAGAGCTAGAAGTTCTTGCTGATGCAGGCATCTCTTTCCAAGTTATTCCAGGAATTACTGCTGCAGCTGGTGCAACGGCTTACGCGGGTATTCCATTGACGCATCGTGATTATGCGCAATCTGCTATGTTTATTACAGGGCATTTGAAAGCAGAAAGTGACCAAATGGATTGGTCGACTCTCGCTCGTGGCAATCAAACTTTGGTGATTTATATGGGCTTAATGAAGTCTGACTATATTGAGCGCCAATTGATTGAACATGGTCGTAACCCTGAAACTCCAATCGCCATTATTGAGCGTGGAACTCAGGCAACTCAAAGAATATTCAAAGGGCAGCTATCTCAACTGGCTGAACTTGCTAAAGGCGCGCAATCGCCGTCTCTCATCGTCATTGGTGAAGTGGTGTCACTGTCAGACAAGCTGGCTTGGTTCACTCCACAGCCTAACAGTCAGCAACGCCAATTCGCATAACTCATTATTTGATTAGTCAGAAGCTCGTATTGAGCCGCAAAGGAAGCACTAACATGGACCAAGAACGTTTAACCCACCTCAAGCAACTCGAAGCGGAGAGTATTCATATCATCCGTGAAGTCGCTGCTGAGTTTGATAACCCTGTGATGATGTACTCGATCGGTAAAGACTCATCGGTAATGCTGCATCTTGCACGTAAAGCATTTTACCCTGGCAAGATCCCATTTCCTTTATTGCATGTAGACACGGACTGGAAATTTAAAGAGATGATTAAGTTCCGTGATCGCACAGCAGAGAAGTATGGTTTTGAGCTTTTGGTGCATAAGAACCCGGAAGGTCTGGCGATGGGATGCAGCCCATTTACCCATGGTTCTTCAAAGCATACCGACATCATGAAGACTCAGGGTCTGAAACAGGCGCTAAACAAGTATGGCTTTGATGCTGCTTTTGGTGGAGCACGTCGTGACGAAGAGAAATCACGAGCTAAAGAGCGTGTTTATTCGTTCCGCGATAAGAACCATACCTGGGATCCGAAGAATCAGCGCCCTGAGCTATGGCGCACATACAATGGCCAGATCAACAAAGGCGAAAGCATCCGTGTTTTCCCATTGTCGAACTGGACTGAGCTAGATATCTGGCAATACATCTACCTGGAGAACATCGAAATTGTTCCTCTCTACCTTGCTGACAAGCGTCCGGTAGTTGAGCGTGATGGCATGCTGATCATGGTTGATGATGATCGAATGAAGCTAGAACCAGGCGAAAAGATCGAAGAGAAGAGTGTTCGCTTCCGTACACTAGGCTGTTACCCGCTGACTGGTGCAATTGAATCTGAAGCCAATACCTTAACAGGCATCATCGAAGAGATGCTGGTAGCGACATCAAGTGAGCGACAAGGCCGCGCAATCGACCACGATCAGTCTGGATCGATGGAACTGAAAAAACGCCAAGGCTACTTCTAATTAAGGATCTAAGGAAAGAAACATGAATAGCGCAGTAGAAGCTCAATTAGAAGAGCTAGGTATCGAAGGTTACCTGACACAGCATCAATATAAATCACTACTCAGATTCCTGACGTGTGGATCGGTAGATGACGGCAAAAGTACTTTAATCGGTCGCTTACTCCATGACTCAAAGCAGATTTATGAAGATCAGCTAGCGGCAGTGCACAATGATAGCCAACGTGTTGGTACAACGGGTGAGCGCCCAGACTTGGCTTTGTTAGTGGATGGTCTGCAAGCGGAGCGAGAGCAGGGGATCACAATTGACGTTGCGTACCGTTACTTCTCGACGCAGAAGCGTAAGTTCATCATCGCTGATACACCAGGACACGAGCAGTACACACGTAACATGGCAACCGGTGCTTCTACGTGTGATCTTGCGGTGATCTTGATTGATGCTCGTAAAGGGGTGTTGGATCAAACGCGTCGTCACTCGTTTATCTCAAACTTGCTTGGTTTGAAGCACTTTATTGTTGCGGTGAACAAAATGGATCTTGTGGATTATTCTCAAGAACGTTTTGAGGAAATTCGTGATGAATATCTTGAGTTTTCTAAGAATCTACAGGGTGAGACAGACATTCAGATCATTCCGCTATCAGCTCTAGAAGGCGATAACGTTGTAGAAGCAAGCCCGAAAATGGCTTGGTTTGAAGGGCCAACTCTGCTTGATCTCCTAGAGACTGTCGACGTTGATAAAGATAAGGCAGCTGGTGATTTTCGTTTCCCTGTTCAGTACGTCAACCGTCCTAACCTCGATTTTAGAGGCTTCGCTGGCACGATTGCCTCTGGTAGCGTAAAAGTCGGCGATAGCATCAAGGCGCTTCCATCCGGTAAAACCTCTAAAGTTGCAAGTATTGTAACGTTTGATGGTGACCTAGAGCAGGCTCAAGCAGGTCTTGCAGTGACTCTAACACTGGAAGATGAAATCGATATTAGCCGCGGTGATTTGATTGTGCTGGAAAACGCACAGGTTGAATCAAGCAACCATTTGTTAGCCGACATTGTGTGGATGACAGAGCAGCCGCTTCAGCCTGGTCGCGAATACGATATTAAGATTGCTGGCAAGAAAACCGTTGGTCGTGTGGAAGGCATTCGCCACCAGTACGATATAAACAACCTATCAACGCATAGTGCCGCAGAGCTTCCGCTTAACGGCATTGGTTTGTGTGAGCTCACGTTGACCGAATCAGTCGCATTAGATGCATATCAAGCATGTGCTGATACCGGTGGCTTTATCGTGATTGACCGTTTAACTAACGTAACGGTTGGTGCTGGTCTTGTTCGTGAGAGCTTGACTCAAGTAGAAGCAAAAGCGGGTGATATTTCAGCATTTGAAGTGGAACTGAATGCGCTTATTCGTAAACACTTCCCGCACTGGGAAGCGAAAGACATCAGCCAACTACTCAAGTAGTTTTGTAAGCTGATAAGGAAGTGTTATGTGGCAACAGGGATTGGTATTGGCATTGTTACTGGGCATTGTTACGTGCTTGCTAACAACGCGAATTAAACCGAGCTTCATATTTGCTGGCGCAGCATTTGTTGCGTTCCTTGCAGGAATGATTGAAGTCGGTGAAGTTGCCACTAATTTTACCAACTCTTCCTTGCTAACTTTAGTGCTGCTGATCTTAGCATCAGCAGCACTAGAAAAGACTCGTCTAATTAGTTGGGTGAGCCGATCACTCTCAACTGGATGCTTAGGAACAGTTGTAGCGAAACTTGGTATTTCGACGGCTTTCCTCTCTTCTTTTACTAATAATACTGCGGTAGTTGTGTCTCTGATTGGAGCAATCAAACGCAACCAGCAGCACGCTCCTTCCAAGTTATTGATCCCACTTTCGTATGCGGCGATCTTGGGAGGAACATTAACGTTGATCGGCACTTCGACAAACTTGATCATTAATAGCTTTGTGGAAGATGCGGGGCTGCCAAGTTTAGGCTTTTTTACTCCGACAATGATCGGTTTGTCTGTGTTGGCTGGTGGGCTTTTGATCTTAGTTCCACTGAGTTACCTTCTGCCAAACTACGACGATCATAACCAAGATGAATTACCTTATTTTCTAGAAGCTCGTGTTGAGCCTGGCTCACCGTTGGTCGGGCGGAGTATCAGCGAAAACAACTTGCGAGCATTAAGAAAGCTGTTTTTAGCGGAAGTGATTCGTGATGGGCAGACCATGCCATCGGTTGATCCTGATTTTGTTTTACAAGCGCGAGATCGTCTGCTGTTTTGTGGTGATATTGAAAGTGTAGCCACATTACAAGAAATCCAAGGTTTGACATTATTTGGTCAGCATCACTTGAACGGCCAAAATTTGGTGGAAGTTGTCGTCAGCTCATCAGCGACTTTCTGTAACAAGACTCTCAAATCTAGTCATTTTCGTGATCGGTTTGATGCGGTTGTTGTGGCGATACGTAGAGGTCACGAAAGACTGCAAGGTGGTTTAGGTAGCATTACGTTAAATGCCGGAGACACATTGGTTCTCGTTCCAGGTAAGCGTTTTGAAGAAGAGCGCCAAGCACATCGTAAAGAGTTCGTCTTGATGAATGATTTGGACTCCAGCGCTCGACTTGATACGAATAAATCAGCCATGGTGTTGGTGGGCTTTGCCTCTGTTATCGCACTCGCACTGTTGGATATTGTACCGCTTATCAAAGGGCTATCTGTATTTTTGTCCATCGCTCTATTTACTGGCGTAGTACAACTTGGAGAGTTGCGTCGTCGATTTCCTGTCGATATTGTCGTGATCGTGGGTTCTGCTTTATCGATAGCGCAGTTGATGCTGTCATCTGGCTTATCAATGGCACTAGGACAAATGTTTATTGAGGCGTTTAACGGCTGGGGTGTTTTTGGTGCGTTAGTGGCGACTTATTTGCTAACTCTCATTTTGACTGAGTTAGTGACCAATAATGCAGCAGCAGCGTTAGCATTTCCTATTGGCTACAGTATGGCGATTGGTTATGGCGTGGATCCAATGCCTTTTATTATGGCGGTACTTTTTGGTGCTAGTGCGAGTTTTATTTCCCCCTATGGCTATCAAACTAACTTATTGGTTTACACCGTAGGTAACTACAAATTGACTGATTACATTCGAGTGGGAATACCATTATCAATCGTATATTCGGTGCTGGTGTTGGCACTTATTCCCCAGTTTTTCCCGTATTAAAAGGATCATGTTATGACAACGGATACGCCAGCTAAGGATGAGAACATCGTTTGGCATCAACATTCGGTTGATAAGCAATTTCGTGCTCAATTGAAAAAGCAAAAACCAGCCGTTTTATGGTTTACAGGGTTATCTGGTGCGGGTAAATCAACCGTGGCTGGAGCTTTAGAGAATAAGCTCGCTGAGCAGGGTTACCATACTTATTTGCTCGATGGAGACAATGTACGTCATGGTCTATGTAATGACTTAGGGTTTTCGGAGCAAGATCGCCGTGAAAACATACGTCGTATTGGTGAATTATCTAAGCTGATGGCTGATGCTGGCTTAATTGTACTTTCCGCGTTTATCTCACCTCATCGTGCTGAACGTCAGCTCGTGCGGGATTTACTACCAGAGGGTGAGTTTATCGAAGTGTTCGTTAACGCTTCACTTGAAGTGTGTGAGCAGCGAGACCCTAAAGGGCTTTATAAAAAAGCGCGTGCGGGAGAGATCCCTAATTTCACTGGCATTGATTCTGAGTATGAAGCGCCACTTCAGCCAGAGATTGATTTACCCGCTGGAGACAAGCCGATTGATGTCTTGGTTGAAGAATGCCTAAAGTCATTAAAACAGCGTGAGATTATCGCTTAGAAACTAAAAAAGCTTCCATTAGGAAGCTTTTTATCAATGCGAGAAATCTGATTATTCGAAACAGATTTCGATGAAGGCATTACCCCACTGAGATGAGAATGGCATGATAATGATTGAACCTTCACATTTATGACGAATTGTGTGACCTTTACCTGAAACTACTACTGGTGTAGCCATATCAAAATCAAAGCCACTTTCTGCCAAAATTCGTTTTGCACCACCAGTGACCATATTGGTAATTTCACCAACCATGTCGGTGACTTCATCATTAAGACCGTTCGGGCGCTCACCAAGCATATTTTGCATGATTTCTAATGCAAGGCTCTCATCGAAGGTAATAGACATAGAACCGCGGCTTTGCGGACCAACCATCCCTATTAAACCTGATACATCCCCACGTGCAATCTCATCTTTCTTCACACGAGGTTTTTGTGGCTTCAGCTCCAGTGAAGCCATCGTTTTTAGTACATTCATTAATGAAGCTAAAAACGGGTTTACAAATT
>NZ_CFHWOM010000078.1:0-12260 GCF_984391705.1 Vibrio sp.
TGTCCCAATGAGCCATGTAGTAACTATGCATAGCGGTGCGCCAACGAAACATAAAATGGCGCATAAAGAACTCAAGCAAAATCGCGACTACTATAAAAATTGCCGATATTTGCAGAAAAGTCGTAAGGTGCTCATAGAGATCACTGGCTTCAACCGTACCAGGTTTGGTCAACGCTTGCTGAATCGAGTTATAGAAGTCACCAAACCACTCATTCACCCTCACATCAAGTTGAACCTTGTACCAAGTTGCAAACAAAATGATCGCACTGCCAAGCCAAGACCAAACAAACCAGCGTTTGTCAAAAAAGAAACTGCGGAACATAATTAATTACCTTCTTCAGACACTGGCGTGCCAATTAAAATTGCTTGTTTAGATAGTGGGATTATCTGCTCTAAGATCGACTGTAATTTTTGCTCAGTCACTTGTTGTTCAAGCGTTAGCATCGATTCCAAATACGCTGGGCTTTGATATTTTTGATAGCTCAATGAAAGGCGACGCAACCAAGTATTTGGGTCTGCGAGTCTCAAAGACTCCGCAAACTTAATATCTTGTTGAATGCGCTTATAGTTCTCTTGCTTAAGCAGAGGGGTCAGGCTGCTTAACACCCTATTATGAGCCTCAATCAGCATTTCCACTTTCTCGGGCGCTGTTGTGAACTCAGTCTTTAATCGAACCTTGTTGTCTTTACTTAAACCCATTTCAAAACGGATCGAATAAACACCACCCAGTTCATGACGCAGTTTGTTTTTCAACGCTTTTTGAATGACAGGATTGAGGGTCGAAACAAGAAAACTCGATTCCGGCGTCCACACCATGTCGCTTTCACTTTTTATGGTAACGGTAGACTTTTGTTCGTCGTGCATCGCTTGTCTCAGCGTGTGATCGCCACTAGGTAACACCGGCTTGCTCATTACCAAGTCCGAGCGGCGTTCTATAGAGGCAAGATAAGGTAGCACCGCCTTTTCAATCTGAGATTCAGACCCTTCACCAACAATGAACAACGATACGGGCTGACGACTCAGCGTTCGAATAACGGCAGAAAAGCGTTCCAAAGTCAGTTCATCAATTTCGGTTTGTGTTGGATGCAAATCAGCAGGTGTTCCCCACAGTGCATCACGGGCTAAGCTATCTAATGATTGCTCGGCCACCGCCTCTTTAATCGCATCTTTTGCCTCGGAAAATTCAGACGCGCCAAGATGCCATTGAGTTTGAGTCGTCCAATAAGCACGCATTAATGACTCAAGGTTCTCTGGCTTAACTTTGGCTGAAATATCAAGTTCACTCCCCTTTTGAGCCCAACTCCAGTTCGCTTTGTGCACTTTCTGCCACTGAGACATTTCTTGGCTCGTCAAATCACCAAAATCCGTCTGCTGCCAGACTTGTTGAGCGGCTTGGGCTAACCAAGCAGGCTGACTTTCACTGTAGTAACCAGCATCAGAAAGCGCTTTGATGTAATACTCTCCAGAGCGAGTTTTTCTGTTCAGCCATACAACTTCATCACCATTAGCCAGTTTCCATTGAACCACTTCAGGCGAGTAGTGCTTGTGCTTACTCAACACTCTTGCTTTGGATAGATTCGGTTTAGTTAAATCGACAAGATTGGCAATACGAGTGGTTTCTTCTTTCTTGTTGCTTTTATTTGGAATGATCTCTAGGCGATCAAGCTTCAAAGTTGAAACTTTCGCCGTAACTTTTTCGACCTCACCAACCGTAGGCAACACGCGTTCTTGATCCCCAGGGATCTGGTAGAACATAAACTGGTCAGGAGCGGTCAGCATCTCATTGACTCGTTTATTCAACTCATCCGCTGTCAACGCATCAATCCATTTGAGTGTACGCTCAGACTTAACCGCATATTCTTCTTCTAAGCTACCCTGCATGATGGCCGCCGTCAGTTTGTCTTCCCACTTAGCAAAACCTCGTTGTGGAATTGCTTTGCGGTTTCTCAAAACAGAAGCGCGTGCTTTTTCTTTTAGCGTGAGTAACTCAGATTCTTCGATACCGTTTTGTTTGAGTCTCTCAATTTCACGCAATACGACATCAAGCCCCAGAGCGTGGTCGTGAGTCTTCGCCGCGAGTGCGACGATCAAGCGTTCATTGGTAGGTTCACTAAACGTAATGTGGACAGACGTCACCGCATCACCATAGTGATTTCTCGCAGCCCTTACTAAAGGCCTTACAAGTTTGCGAATGAAATAATTCTGAAAACGCTGATATGCACCAGCCTCTGTTAAGCCTGGCTCTAGTTCGTTTCGGAAACCATAGACTACCGCTGAAGTTGTACCTTTAGGGTCTTGTACTTTGCCAATCACTAGCCCATCTTTTAGTGGCAATTTCACATAGCTTCTATCGGGTACTGGGTTAATTTCTTCTTCACCGAAACTGGATTCGATAGCCGAAACCAATTGTTCTTCATCAAAATACCCACTTGCCACTAACGTCATGTTTCCTGGCACGTAGAACTTGTCGTAAAAAGCGCGAATGTCATCAATTTCAACGGCCCAAATATCTTCTTTGGTGCCAATCGTCGGTCTATCGACATATCGAGAACCGTTTCTGACCACTTTTTTCTTGGCTATGTTGACTCGCTCAGCCACTCCAGAACCACGACGCATCTCTTCAAGGATAACACCGCGTTCCAATTGCCATTCACGATCGAGTAATTTCGCGCCAAAAGCTAAATCACTTAATAGTTGAACCGATTCGGATGCATTCAAAGAGTCATTTGGACGAGTTCGAACCATGTATTGGGTTTCTGTTTGACGCGTCATCGCGTTTATTTGCGTGCCCGTTTTCCAACCTATTTGATCGAACATCCTATGCATGTCGATGTCATGAGCGCGATTGGCACGAAATACCATGTGCTCGACAATATGCGCCATTCCACGATATTCATCGTCGATCGAACCAGCGTTAACAATTAAACGAAGATTGAAAGGGTCATCTGGGTTTTGGCTATTATGAATAACGTACTGAAAACCGTTATCTAGCTTTCCTTGCGTGAGGTGGGGACTCCATTGAAGTTCCTGTGCATAAAGACTAAAACTTGTTAAAAACAAGCATAGGACTGCCGTTAACGTGATAGAGCGTTTATAGAACAACATAAATATAATAACGTTTTAATTAAGAACGGATATTTAGGCCAAATAGTCGAATTGATAATATTTCGACTATTTGGCCTAAGCTAAGAAGATTGAATTACCAGAAATCGACCGTAGCCCCTAACCAGAAGGCTCGCCCTTTTCGGTATGTACTCGACTCGGAATATGGGTCGGTATTGAATAAGTTGGTGACTCTTGCTGACAGCACTGTCGATGTCTGTGGAGTTCGGTAGACTTCCAACTTACCGTTTAGATTGACTTCGGTATAAGAGTTAACCTTGTCTTTTTCATAGATTTCATAGTCTGTACCGCCCACTTCTGTGTAAGTACCAGTCTCGTCGATAGTGTCGTACGAACCACGATAAACCACACCCAAGCTAGTCAACAGGCGGTTACTCCACCAGCTCGACGTCAGCGTAAGATTCGCCTTCACAGGTGTTGCATAATTGTCTGGGTTTTCCAACAGTTTCAGGTCATATTCGGACATGACTCTGCCATCGTAATAAATAAAGTGGTTCTGAAGCTCATCGATATCATCGGTGCTCATGTACGTTTCACCGAATGTATTCGTCTCCTGCCAACGCACGCTTGCAGACAGCGCGTGATCTTTATTCAATTGACCACCCCACTCTAAAGCGATTGCTTGGTAGTCAGTTTTGCCATCATTGGTCAACGTCCAGTTACTCACACCTGAATCCCACTCTTGCGAACTCAGGAACTGGTCTCTATGGAAGCGTTTCACACCCTTAATTCTGAAGCTACCATCTAAGAAAGTAGGAACCGTCAAAGCCGCTGTTATTTCATCACTGTAAGGTGTTTTTAAATCACTATCACTGTAATCGTAATTTACTCCGCTTGAATCAAATGCCCAGTCACTTAACGTACCATCACTGTTCAGCGTTCTTTTGTAGGTTGTGGTCGCAGGTGTCGCATCTTTAATAGCGTAAGCAACTGTATTTCTTGTGTAATAACGGTTTGCGCCTAAAGTGAGGTCATAGCCAGAGTAGAACTCCCAACTGGTGACAAACCTTGGAGAAACATTGTGATTGTTTAGGTAGTTTTCGTAGTCGTAACGTAAACCACCTCGGACAAGAACAGAACCAAATTCACGCTCATACTCTGTCCATAAAACTTGTTGATACACACCAACATCCGCTACGTATTGGTCGTAGGTTGTTTTTGATGTAAACGCGATATCACTCATACAAGCTGGATCGTTGACCTCACAATCAATCCCATGACTGGAAGACAGCACGTATTGTGAGTAATAAGCGTTATCTTGTGGGCGCTCTCGGTAGGCTCGAGTATAGGTTGACTCAGTGCCAAACCTTATTGTGCCATCCAGAAGATCGGTACTGGCTGTGAAATCCAATTTGTAATCTTCTTGAGTTTGATAGAGGTCTCCGTAACCACCTTCAAAACAACTCGCATCAGAGAAACATAAGCTACTGCCATAATCCGAGCTTGCATCCCATTTATAACGGTCGCCATCCCAATCACGACCAGTGTCAAACTTGTTGTAAGACAGCTTGCTGTTCCAATCGTAATCAAAGTGATACCCGCTAAAACCTAAGTAAGTGATCAGGCCATCACTCTTTGTTTTTCTCTCACTATTGGCCGAGTTTGCCGAGGTATGTTCGCTGCTATATGGGCTTGTACTGAACATAAATTCAGACTCAAGATCGTCGTTTATCTCGTAAATCGCCTTTACCAGATAATTTTCACTCACATCTGAATTTGTGTAAGGTGCGAAGCCATAGTTTTCGCCACGATAGTAATCAGCGGCAGATTCACTTCGGCTGTAAGCCACTAATACTTTTAACTTTTCTGTAAGAGGAAGGTCAAAACTCGCGGATGTGTTATAGCGTAAAAAGTCAGGATAATAATCTCCGGATTTATCTTGTCCGATATAATAAATCATCTCATCTTTTTGAATGCCGCCGCTAATGGAAGCATGAAAGGTATCCTTGGGATCCCTAACTTGAAAATCGACGGCCCCGCCACTGAAATTACCGTGCTCTGCCGAAACGTTAGAGTCGTAAACTTGAACCGCCCCCAGCAAAGAAGGATCGATATAAAATGTTTGTGCTGTGGAACCGTTTACGTCGTCGTAATCTTCCTGATCTTCATCGGTAGAAACTACATCCATTACAGAGTTAATCGACACGCCATCAATCGATATATTGTTGTCGTAAAACTTACCGCCAGAAATCGAAAAATCCGAAGGACGAATGTGCTGTTCCGCTTGAGCACTGCCTTCGTAGCGTTCAACATCCAATTCCACAAACGGCAAAACGTTGAGTAATTCAGACGTATCGTTCGATCCTTGATTGTAAATTTCGATGGCTTCTTGGGAAATAACACTCAAGCCAGAATCAACAGCATCGAAGCTTTCATAAGCTTGTTTTGCAGTTAATTGTTGCTGGTCATTTACAGTTTCTTCATAAATTGAAATATCTTCCAGCTTGGTCGAACCTTGCAGATTCTCTTCTGCGCTCGCTGGAATAACGGCACTTGCGAACGGTATCACCGCAGCTCCAACCCATACTATCTGTCTGTTTTTCATGGTAAATATCTTAGTTCGGCAGTTTCAAATTCCGTATTTTTAAAACCCTACTTGCTCTACGGCAACTCTAGAGAGTGACACAAACTATGAAAAAAGATTAACGCTGTCAATGGTTATGAAAATAAGAATAATTTCTATTTACATGATAACTCTGGATACGTTACCATGCGCAATTTATAAATCTAACAAATAAGAATGCGTCTCAAGAAGTCGCGCAAATCGCCCAAAAATACGAATACTTTCAGTGGATGAAATACATGAATAGTACAAACACACACCAATTTTTTAATCGCTTTGCTCTTAAGCCACTAGCCGTTATGACCACCTTAGCTTTGACCGCTTGTGGTGGTTCAAGTGGTTCAGATTCAGGGACAAACGCTGGACTCAGCGCCTTCAACCTTACAGGAATCACAGCAGCAAACACCCAAGAAACAGACGGTTCAGGCGCAGTACGCCAAATCAATTTATCTTGGGAATCCGCTGGAAGTAGCGCATCAAGCTACACAATATGCCAAAAAGATGAGTCATTAGAGAATAACTGTCTGGAAGTTGGTACCAGTAGCACCACAAACGCTAACGTTGTTTTAGATAACCTGGTAGATGCTATCTCAGCGTCGTATTTTGTTATCGCGAGTGATGGTTCGAATACCGTCTCTTCGTCAGAAATGTCTCTTGAAAACGATCAAATCACTGATTTAATCGGCTACTTCAAAGCATCAAACACGTTTTCCGGAGCTTATTTCGGCTACAACATTGCATTGAGCGGTGACGGAAAAGTCTTAGCAGTAGGTGCTTATTCTGAAGATTCTGCTGCGACTGGAATTGATGGTGAAGACGACTATCAAGAAGATACTAACTACAACGAAGACAGCGGCGCCGTATACGTTTTCAGACAGGAAAACGGTATTTGGCAACAATCTAGCTACATTAAAGCTCCAAACCCTGATGAAGATGATGGTTTCGGCTACTCACTGTCGTTAAGCGACGACGGTAACAAGTTAGCGGTTGGTGCATGGTTCGAAGATTCGATTGCGACCGGTGTTGATGGAGATACGACAAACAACGATGGCAACAACACCGGCGCTGTCTATGTTTATGAGTTTTCTGGTTCTAGCTGGGCTCAATCTGCATACTTGAAAGCGTCGAATACTTTGGCGTCAGCCAGTAACGCATTCTTTGGTAGTGCGCTTTCAATGAGCGGTGATGGCAGCACTCTGGCTGTAGCATCTCGTGGTGAGCGCTCTGGTGGTACAGGCGTTGATGCAAGCCAAGACCAATCAACCAGTACGGTAAGTAACTCAGGTGCGGTTTACATTTTCAGTGATGATGGTTCAGGTTGGGCACAAACTGAGTACATCAAGGCTCTTGTTACCGACAGCAATGATTACTTCGGTTGGTCGTTAGATCTTGATGAAGATGGCAATACACTGGTTGTTGGCGCGAACTCAGAAGATTCTGCCGCTACAGGTATCAATGGCGATGCATCGTTAGATGATGCTTCAGCAAGTGGCGCGGCTTACATCTTCTCTAAGAGTGGTTCAACTTGGAGCCAAGACGCTTACCTAAAAGCCTCTAACACTGAACGTTCTGACAAATTTGGTACTGCAGTATCCGTTAGTGGAGATGGTTTAACGGTACTCGTTGGTGCAACTGGTGAAGATTCTGCCACAACAGGCATTAACGGTACCCAAACAGAAGATAAGGATACTGATGATAACTACGCTAGTGCGTCTGGTGCAGTTTATGTATTCACATTTGATAGCACAGATTGGACGCAATCAGCTTACATCAAAGCATTTAATACCCAAACTTCTGATGCATTTGGTACAGCACTTGCCTTGAACTCGGATGGAACAGCATTCCTTGTTTCCTCTTTGAGCGAGGACTCTGCAGCTACTGGTTTTAATGGTCAAAGTACCGAAACAAAAGCAGATGAAGATACCGGTGTTGCTGAAGATAACTATGCCTCTGGTGCTGGCGCAGTATTCCTTTTCAACCTTGAAAGTGACAACTGGGTTCAGTCTCACTACATCAAGGCGACAAATACTGAAGCTTCAGACCGTTTCGGTCAATCTCTGGCAATTAGCCAAGACGGTAAAAACTTTGCAGTTGGTGCTCACTACGAAGAATCTGCGTCTACAGGTATCAACGGTGAGCAGAACGAAACACCAGAAGATAGCGATGCAGGCACTGCGGCTGTGAACTTCGCGGATCGTTCTGGCGCAGTTTACGTTTACTAATTGACGTAAATAACATCACGGCATAACTCACTAATGAACGAAATAGACCAGTACCAAACTGGCTATTTCGTTGTTTTGTTTCGAATCAACGGAGTAAACATCATGCTCTCCTTAGGACGCTCAGCTTCGTCACCTTACAAAGTCACTTCCTTATTACTTTGCTTGTTTCTTGCTGGGTGCAATGACGGCAAAGGTAGCTGGCCAGCGGAAGAAACCACCGATCCGGGCGACGGTAACAGTGGAGACGAAACTTTCTACGAAACAGACACCTCACAGGGTGTGACTGTAAATGAAGGTGATTTCGACCTTAATACTCTTCAAAGTGCAAACACCAAAAATAGTGACGGTTCCGGCCGAATACTACATATGGAGATAGATTGGGATCGTGCCTTTACTGGATCTAGCAGCGTTACTTATAACGTCTGCCAAACAGATGCGAGCTCCCCAGATTCTTGTAAGGTGCTTGCGACAGTAAACGATCAACTGAGCTATACCCTTTCGCTCAATAGTTTATTGGATATCGCCAACCAAAGTTACTTCATACTGGCGAGTAATGGCGTAGATACTCTAACGTCAGATACAAAACAGGTACATCCTGGTGAACTGGGTCGAATTGCGGGTCGCTTTAAAGCATCAAACCCTCAACAAGGTGACAATTTTGGACGCCTTGTCGCAATCAGTGCAGACGGAAAGAAAATGGTCGCCACAGCGCCCTTTGAAGATTCTGCCGCGACGGGAGTAAATGGCGACCAAGATAATGACACTGACGAAACAGGTGCTTCCGGTGCCGCTTACGTCTTTGAGTACGATGACGCTTCATCTGAATGGCGTCAAACCGCTTATCTTAAATCAAGCAATCCAGAACGTATCGATTACTTTGGTTATGGCAACAGCTTGGCTATCAGTGACGACGCAAGTGTAATTGCAATTGGTGCTTATGGCGAAGACTCCGCTTTTGCGAATGACCAAACCGACAATAGCCTTTCATACGCAGGTGCTGTTTACATCTTCAATTACGATGGTTCTTCATACTCACAAACGGCTTACCTCAAAGACGCAACTCCTAAAGAAAACTCGCGTTTTGGTTATTCAGTCGCAATCAGTGCAGATGGAACACGCTTGGCTGTCGGTTCTCCTTATAGAAATGCCGTGGGCAGCCTAGAAGAAACCGGCAGTGTGAGTGTCTTTGATTTTGACGGTTCGAACTGGAGCCATACAAAAGAACTCACCGCATCAAATGCGGGCGAAGAAGACCGTATGTCGATTCATATTGCCTTGAGTGGAGATGGCAACACCCTCGCCGCAACTTCATACCTCGAGGATTCTGATGAAACCGGTGTTAACGGTTTAGGGAACAATAATAATGCCGAAGATTCTGGTGCTGTTTATGTGTTCTCGTACGCCAATAATGATTGGTCAGAGACTGCTTACCTCAAATCATCCAACTCACAAGCTGGCGACTATTTCGGTTACTCCGTTGCGCTTAACTACGATGGGAATACGCTAGCGATCGCCGCAGGCCTAGAGGATTCAGCTGCGACTGGTATCAACGGCGACCAAACAGATAACAAAGGTAAAGGCTCGGGCGCGGTATACCTATTTACACGAAATGCGGGGGCTTGGACACAAGATGCTTACATCAAAGGCTTGAACACAGATGGAGCAACTTTTGGTCACAACAGCGATGCAGCCCGCGACCCAAGTGATGAAACTTGGGGTGATCACTTCGGACGTTCACTGGCACTTAGTGACGATGGCACGATACTGGCTGTCGGTTCAATGAACGAAGATTCCGCCGCCATCGGTATTAATTGGGATCCGGACGATGACAGTACACCGGATGTAGGTGCAGCTTACATTTTTACCTACGACGCGACTCAAAGTTCATGGGCACAAACCGCTTACGTAAAATCCGACAGTGCTGGCGATTCAGATTGGTTTGGACGTTCGATCGACTTATCAAGCGATGGCAGCACTCTAGCCGTTGGTGCCTATAACGAAAGTTCAGGTTCGACTGGCGTTAATGGTGAGGAGACAAACTATGACCAAGACGAAGACAACGACGCAAACTTCTCTGGTGCTGTTTGGATTTACTAACCAAGCACTACAAATGAACGGATATTAAAAACGCTTTAGATTCAAAGCTATAAAGCAATCAAACATGAAATTAAGTTTGATTGCTTTGTTCGTTCTTATTATCACTAATTTTATAAAGTTTCACTTTCTATCAAACCTAATTGAGGTCCACATGTTTGAAGATATCTGGCAAATTGGAACCGCTATTCCTCTACTTCTTTGTTCGATTGCTGCGATTAGTTTAATTTTAGATCGCTCAATTTTTCTCGCTAAACAAAAAGACCTTTCACGAGAGCAATACGAACAGACACTCATCAAAGTGACCGACAGCCGAGCACACGACGTAACTCAAGAACTTATCGCGAGCAAAGTGTTCTACAAACAAGCGTTGGAGATGTTATCTAAAGAGTCAAACAGCGAAAAGACCATTCGCGATGAGAAGATTTCGACACTGATGATCGTGCTTAACAGTCGATTGCGCCAACGACTGTCGGCACTCGTAACAGTAGCGGCATTAGCGCCAATGCTGGGCCTTCTTGGTACCATCATTGGTCTTATGCGCGCTTTTAGAAGCATCGGTGAGCATGCTGGCCCTGTTGAACCATCATTAGTCGCCAATGGTTTGTGGCAAGCACTCTCCACCACAGCCGGCGGCCTCATTATTGCGGTATTTTGCATCTTCGCTCACGCAATCTTCGTATCAAAAATTAAGAAAATGCTGACGCGGAGCCAAGTACTACTCAACAGTTTGTCAGTGTCAATCCATCAGCAAGGAAATCGTTCGGAGCAATCGCTGTGATACACTTTGAGCAAGAAAAGGACCTTGAGCCAATAAGTGCAGACACAATGACACCAATGATAGATGTCATACTGTCTTTAATCGCTTTTATGATGTTAATGATCAATGCCCCACTACTGACCATGGAAATGGACCTGCCTGACGTAGAAAAGAGTGAGAATACTGCGTCATCAGAAAAAGAAGTGATCAACTTGTTGATTCTGAGCGAAGCACACCATTGGAAAATCAACGAAAACCTAATCACATCTAACCAACAGCTAGAAAACGAGTTGGACAGGCTGGTGATCAGTGCAGAAGAACCTGTCGCAACTATACTGAGCATTGATCAAGAAAGCTCTGCTCAACGAATGATCGATACACTTGATATTCTCAATAGGCTTGGTGTTAAAGATACGCAAATTGCTCTTGAAAATAGCGCGGGTAAATCTTGATGAACATAGCGACAACATCAAGTTTTTTTAATCGTTCGTTGTTTCTTTCGATCGTTGCTCACATCGTCATTATCTCGGTAATCTGGTACCGATTTGATGACGAGAAAGTATCAGTTCAAGAGGCGTTAGCATCGAAGATTAGCGTCGGAATTCGAACTGCCGCCGCAGGCACCACTGCGGCCCCACAAATTGCGCCTCAACAAGAGACAAAAAAGATCAGCGAACCTGAACAACCAACACCTGAACCTCCGAAAGAGACAGAGCCAGAACCTGTAGAAGTTCCAAAAGAAAGCCCAAAAGTAAAAAAGAAAGAAAAACCAAAACGAAAAGAGACAGAGAAACCCGTAGAAACAAAAAAAATAGAGCCTAAACCGAAAGAGGTTGTGGAAAAGAAAATTGAGCCGAAAGAAACACCAAAGCCGCAAGAGAAAGTAGAGCCAAAGCCCCCTAAGGAGTCTCAACCTCTACAAAATGCACAAGTTAATGGTGCAAGCGGCATCGATGGTTCAACAAAAAGTGACATCAAATTAAAAGAGACTGGGCTCAACCAACAAGTACTTGGGGAATTAATGGCTCTTTATGAGCTGGAACTACGACAGCACCTAAATAGCTTCAAAAAGTTTCCGCGATCTATGAAGTTAAAGCGTAAAGAAGGTTCTGTTGAAGTTGCCTTTGTCATCGACAATCAAGGTAATTTAGTAACGACAAAATTTTTAAAACGCAAAGGGCATCGTGAGTTTCAAAAAGCCACCAGTTCTCTGTTTAAAAACGCCCTTCCTCTTCCAAAACCTCCTCTAGAAGTGAAATGGAAGCAAAAGCAATATCAGCTGACATTCCACTACGATCTGGACTGAGCACAAGAAAACGGGGCAATACACTAATAATTTAGGTATCGCCCTCTATCTGATGGATGGGCTTACTTCTATTGCCATTCATACAAAGCGTCACCTTAAGTCGAGTTAAAACTCAGACACCTGTATGTTTCTGTACGTTATTTGCGCGAGATTGGTCACATCTCGCGCAATCGACCATCCATAAAAAACAAT
>NZ_CFHWOM010000079.1:0-11743 GCF_984391705.1 Vibrio sp.
AAATATGGTACCGGTGGGCGGACTTGAACCGCCACGCCCGAAGGCAACGGATTTTGAATCCGTCGTGTATACCAATTTCACCACACCGGCATCTCTGGGCTATTGCCCTTTGATGTTTGGCATTATACGTAAGCGAATAGTTCGTGCAAGTGCAAAAGACTGAAATACTTGCCGTTTGCTGATAAATTCACCACAAGTTACCAAGCTGTGCGCAATGTCTCTTTTCAGATTAAAAATGAAGCTTTATTCTTTCGCCTAATTTCTATTTTGGTAAGCAGGTTTTATGTCAGCAACTGACTCTTTGCCACCAGCGGGATTGTTTCGCCGCTTAGGGGCTCTCTTTTATGATGGTCTTATTATCATCGCTGTTGAAATGATGGCAGCTGGTATTGTAATTGCCATTCTCCATGCGCTTATGGCTATGGGCCTATTCAATGTTGGAGCGTATGCAGATGTCAGTGACTTTCTCACCAACCACCCAGTGTGGAGCCCTGTGTATACCGCTTACCTTGCTGCTGTTTGGATGTATTTCTTTGTCTTCTTTTGGACTCGAGCAGGCCAGACGCTTGGTATGAGAGCTTGGAAGCTTCATTTACGCAGCAATGATGGCTCTCCAGTGTCTACCACTCAAGCTCTAATTCGCATCGCGACCTCCGGTTTTGGTCTCGCTAATTTCACAGTGCCGATTGACCCTAAAAAACGTGGTTTCCACGACATATGGGCTAAGACTGAAGTCGTGGTGCTACCTAAAGCCAACTAAACACAGATTTAAGACACAAAAAAAGGAAGGCACCGCCTTCCTTTTCTTTTAATGCGTCTCTTAGTCCACTTTCAGCTCTTTTAACATAGCTTCAGGCAGTGCTAGATCATCATTCTTATTGACTAAAATACCTGCGCTAATAATCGCTTGAGCAATCTGCTTCGCTTCATCCAATGAATGCATTGCAGCCGTACCACACTGATATTCATTCAGTTCTGGAATTTTATTTTGGCTCTCAACTTTCAACACATCTTGCATTGCCGCTAGCCATGCGTCTGCCACTTGCTGCTCTTGAGGTGTGCCAATAAGGCTCATGTAGAAACCAGTACGGCAGCCCATTGGTGAAATATCGATAATTTCTACATTGTCACCATTGAGATGATTGCGCATAAAGCCTGCGTAAAGGTGTTCAAGGGTATGAATACCTTTTTCAGACAGGATATCTTTATTTGGAGCAGTAAAGCGTAGATCGAAAACCGTAATGGTATCGCCTTTTGGGGTGGTCATGGTTTTTGCCACTCGCACTGCAGGCGCATGCATACGAGTGTGGTCTACTGTAAAGCTATCTAATAACGGCATTGTCCTTCTCCTCTCAAGCTAGTATTAGAAAAACCAGCTTCGGTTATTTTCCAGTTCTTGTCGGCACTGTTTCAGTTGCCAACCATAATCCTTTGCTTGTTGCTCAACTCTACGAGCGACTTTTATTAATGTTGGCTTTGATTGATAAGTTTTGCGCTTATATCCACCGCGCCCCTCATGATAGGCCAAATACTGGTTGTACGGATCCCATTTGGATATCCCAAGCTGTTTTTGTGTTTCACTGGTATACCAACCAATAAACATCATAGAGTCCGAGAAATTAGTACGAGATCCACCATGATTGGTCGCTTTTTGAAAATCTTCCCAAGCAGGGTCTTGAGCCTGAGCGTACCCATATGCACTGCTTACCCGCCCCCATGGGATAAAGCCCAATACGTAGTCTTTAGGGGGTTTCGCATCATGGCGATAGCTACTTTCTTGCTTAACAAATGCCATAGCAATTTGAATCGGTGTGCCCCATTCATCTTGCATATCAACAGCATCATCATACCAACCTGGCTTTTCACGAAAAATTTCACAGAGATTAGAATGATTTTTAGGTGGAGCCGTAGCGCATCCACCTAACGTCAATAGAGCCAATAAAGCCGCTAACTTCCTTGCCACTCGCTTCCCTTATGCTTTCAAATAAGCAAAGTAGTCGGCTAAGAAGTCATCAAAATTGAGCTTATCAGAAGCTTCAACATCTGCTTGCGCTTTCACAGAGCGCTCAACTTCCCGCTCCATAGCTTCTTCACTGTAGGTACGGTAGGTATGGTTAAGGTGCTGCTGGCGATACTGCTTACCAAATTCACAACCTACTTTGCCTAAACCACCGAATCGCTTGGTATCTTCAAGCAATTGACCTGAAATGGTTAGCTCCGGATTATCAATCCATTCTAATAACTTGTAGCAAACAGCTTGGTAATCATTGCCACCATTAGCTGCGTCCATATGCTCCGCAATCTGGGTAAGCTCGACAAACACGCGCTTTGCCCAATCCTGTAGGCTGAGTACTTCGCCTTTGCAGCCAATCTGCAGCTCTAAGCCGGGTTTACGGCCTTCAACAATGACTTTGTTCCAGTTTTCGCGCCAGCAGGCCTGCTCACAGTAATCCATCGGTTCTGAATCGGTTAGAGCCGCCCATGCCAAAAATAGGTCCAAGAAACGAACTTGCTCAGCAGTAATACCAACTGAGCTATAAGGGTTCACATCTAAAGAACGAACTTCAATATATTCAACCCCACCGCGAGCGAGTGCCTCAGAAGGTTTCTCTCCTGATTTTGCAACGCGTTTTGGTCTAATTGGCGCATAGAGTTCATTTTCAATTTGAAGCACATTGCTATTGAGCTGGCGGTATTCTCCATCGACCTTGATTCCAATCTCAGCAAACTCATCAGAAGGCGTGCGAATAGCAGTATTCAGACCATCAAGATACTCTTCTAGACTATTGAAACCAATTTTAAGTGAACTCTGAGCGCTGTTGGTGTAACCCAAATCACTCATGCGCAGAGATGTTGCGTTTTGTAGGTAGAGCGTGCCGCCTACTTTCTCAAATGGTAGCTTCGTGTCGCGACCTTGAATGAATGACGAACACAAAGCAGGAGAAGCGCCAAAGAAATAAGGGATCAACCAACCAAAACGGTAGTAGTTTCGAATCAGACCAAAGTAGCCTTGAGATTTCGCGTGCTGGCGTTCTTGCTCATCTTGCTCGCCATACAACTGCTCCCAAAATGACTCAGGAAAAGAGAAGTTAAAATGCACACCCGAGATTATCTGCATCAAGCTACCATACCGACGCTTAAGGCCTTCTCGGTATAGTGTTTTCATCTTACCCGAGTTTGATGAACCATATTGCGCCAAATTGATATCATCTTCGCTACCGACGAAACACGGCATCGACAATGGCCACATTTTCTCTTCACCCAGCTTGGTTTGAGTAAAGTGGTGTATATCTTCCAACTGTGCGGTTAGTGTTCCAATATCTTGAGAAACTGGCGTAATGAACTCCAGCAGAGACTCCGAAAAGTCTGTTGTAATCCAGTTATTAGCATATGCAGAGCCTAAAGCCTTCGGATGCGGAGTAGTCGCAAGGTGACCATCCTGTTGATAGCGAAGCGTTTCACGCTCAACGCCTCGGCCGAAAGATTTAAATACTTCAGGGTTTCGTGCAACTCGCTCAAGTCGCGCAGCAAATTCAGTCAAAATGAGGTTCGCTTATATCAAGGGTTCGACCAATGCCAAACCAGTCAAATAATTTATAAAGAGTGACAAACGTCACTCTTTTTCTTTGCTCTATGTTATGTGTACTCTAACGGACGATTTCAAGCTCTTGTATCGGGATTTGTAAACTTTCTAGTTGCGGCTTCAGCGTTTTCGCATCCCCCACGACAATGATTTGATAATCTTTTGGAGTAAACCACTTCGTTGAAAGCTGATCAAGAGTCGATTTCTCAACCGTTTCCACAATCTCATTGCGCTGCTTTAGATAGTCCTCATCTAAGCTGTAAGCAAGAATACTACTTAAAAGCTGAGCTTTCTGTGAAGGAGTTTCATACTTTAGCGCATCTTGTTGACCGACAGCCAAGCGTAAAAATTTCATTTCCTCATCGCTCATCCCCTCGAGACTGTATTCATTCAGCTCATTTTCAAACTCCCGAATTGATGCAACCGTCGAATTTGCTCGAACTTGAGCAGAGAATACAATTGCTCCAACCTCACGATTTGCAGCGAGGTAACCACTTGCGCCGTATGTATAACCTTTGTCTTCTCGCAGGTTTTGGTTCAAACGACTATTGAAATTGCCAGCTAAGTTAAAGTTTGCCAGTTGAGTCAGGTAAGTCTCACCAACTGCATCAAACGGAAGCCCCTGACGGACAAAACGCACAATACTTTGTGGTGCACCTGGTTTGTCAACAAGGTAGATTTTTTGTTTGCCTGGGTCATTAACTAACTGAGGTCGAAGCAATGGCGCCTCTTCACCCTGCCAGTTTTCTATGAAACCTAAGGCTTTCTTAATCTGACGTTTGGAGATATCACCAACGACCACAATTTGAGCCCCTTGAGGCGTATAGTGCGTACGATAGAACTGTTTCACATCCTCTAGCGTTAACCCTTGCACGGACTCAGCCGTACCATCACTGGATCTTTGGTAAATAGATCCCGAAAACAGCACTTGGCGTGTTGCTTGTGACGCTAACCAACTCGGTTTTTGATGTTGATAAACGATTCCCTCTAACATCTGACGTTTGTTACGTTCAAAGTCTTGTTCATTGAATGCAGGCTCGAAGAGGATCTCTTCAACTAGCGCCAATGTTTGCGGAAGATTCTTTTCTAAACTTGATACCGAGATATTGGTGGTGTAGTTGGCGGCATTGATAGAAACTGAACTACCGAGCTTATCCAATTCAGCTTGTAATTCTTCCACACTTGATTTCAGCGTCCCTTCTTGCATCATTGCTGCCGTCAAGTTAGCTAATCCCTCTTGTCCTTCTGCAACATATCGCTCACCCGCAGGGAAACGAATGTTGAGCTGCACAGTCGGCGTTTCATCACTCACCGTACCAAGTAGCTCTGCACCGTTATCAAAGTATAAAGTGTACAACTTTGGCATTTGCGCTTTCACAGCATCAGCAACTTGAGGCATCACCGAACGGTCAAATTCATCCACTGGACGGCGATAGTCAAGGTCAGACTCTTCGACCTTTGCGTAATTAGGCAAGGTTCGAGCGGGAGTCTCAAAGTTTGCAGGTGCTACCGCAAAATCAACTTGACCTCGAGGCACAACACTTAGCGTCACTTTGGCATGGCCGTTAACAAAGTCTTTATAAGCTTTCATAACGGATTCAGGAGTCACCGCTCTGATCTGTTCAAGTTGACTCTGTAAACGATCAGGTTGATCGAAGAAAGTTTGATTTGAGGCCAACTGAGACACTTTTCCTCTTACACTTTGCAAGGCAAAAACAGCGTCCGCCTCTGCCATTCCGGTAATTTGATCTAAACGACTTTGCTCAACACCTTGGGCTTCAAAGTTGTTCAACGTCTGCATCAACTCTTCGTACAAGGGTTTCAATTGCCCATCTTCACCAGATGGTGCCATGGCATAAACGTAGAAGTTACAAGCGAGCTCTGCACAATCTTGGAAAGCACCAGCATCAACCGCTTTCTGAGTTTTAACTAGCTTTTGATACAGTAAACTGTTTGCTCCACTTCCTAAAACATTGGCAAGCGCGTCCAAAGAAACCTGTGTATCTTCACCACGATAAGTAGTAGGCCAGCCAACCACCACCATTGGCTGTTGAATGCGATCTTGCAATGTGATGTAACGATCTTCAGCAAGCGTTGCAGGCTGCTTCGAAGCCTTCTCAACCGCTGGCCCTGCAGGAATAGAACCAAAGTACTTGTTAACCCACTCTAGGGTTTGATCGACGTCGAGATCCCCGCCAATAGTGAGTACCGCATTGTTTGGACCGTACCAACGAAGGAAAAAGGCTTTCAGATCGTTTACATCAACACGATCAAGATCTTCAACGTAACCAATCGTCTGCCAAGAGTATGGGTGGCCTTCTGGGTACATGGCTTCGCCGATCTTTTCCCACATTAATCCATATGGACGGTTATCGTAATTCTGTGCACGCTCGTTTTTGACAGTATCACGCTGAATTTCAAATTTACGCTGTGAAACGGCGTCAAGTAAGAAGCCCATACGGTCTGATTCCAACCACAACATCTTCTCTAGTTGATTAGAGGGAACCGTTTCAAAATAGTTGGTACGGTCACGATTGGTCGTCCCGTTTAATGTTCCGCCTGCTTCGGTAATAATTTTAAAGTGCTCTTGGTCACCGACATGTTCGCTTCCCTGAAACATCATATGTTCAAAGAAATGCGCAAAGCCTGATTTACCAATTTCTTCACGAGCAGATCCAACGTGATAAGTGACATCCACATGAACGAGAGGATCTGAGTCATCCGGAGACAAGATAACCGTCAGCCCATTCTCAAGTTTGTATTTCGAATATGGAATCATCGCCTTACCCGGCACTGCATCTACCTCTTCGATTAAGGTGACACCTTCAGGTAGCGAAGAAAACAGCGAAACAGAAGGAAGGTTACTGCTCGAGCAACCGTAAAGAGCGACGAGAGAAAACGCACCAAGCCAGATTTTTCTCATGACTTCCCCTTAGAAAAAACCAAAATAAATGGCAGCAAGTAAGCTGTACCGGAAGGCTTTGCCAATTAAGACAAGCCAGAAACAAGGCCAGAAACGCATACGTAACCAACCTGCTGCTAAACAAAGTGGATCACCAATAATTGGTAACCAACTAAAAAAGAGAGACCAGTAGCCATATTTACTCAGCCACTGCAATGCTTTATGACCATGCTTTTCGTTTTGAGTTCGATTTGGTAACCACCATCCCAACCAGTAGTTAGTCAAGCCACCCAGCGTATTACCTAAGGTAGCAACGAGAATGATGGAGAATGTAGAAAATTGATTGAGACTGAGTGTCGCGACAAGCCCCGCTTCAGAACCTCCTGGAAGCAGGGTGGCACTTAAAAAACCTGTAATGAACAGAACCCAAAGTGCCGAATCGGAAAACCATAATGCGATAAATTGGAAGGAGGCATTAAATGCCTCTAGCATTGCATATCAAGCAAGATCTTGCCCCGTGTATGTCCAGTTTCAATTTGCTTATGAGCCTCAGCAACTTGATCCATTGGATAAATATTGAAGATCTCCGTCTTCAACAATCCCACACTCACCATATAAATGAGTGCATCAAGTTGCTCTGGGTTAGGGTCGACCAGCATTCCAGTTGCCTCAAAACCCAGTAGCTTCGCCTTTTCACAAATAAGCTCAGCGCTTAATGTTGGCACTGTGACAACTTTAGCCCCGTCTTTCAAGCATTTGAGTGCATCCAAAGCTACATCACCACCAACAAGGTCAATTAAGACATCCGCTTCTTCAACACGTTCAGACACAGGGGCAAACTGGTAATTCACAGCATGGGCACCCAAGGTTGCCATATAGTCCAAATTTGCCTCACTACACGTAGTAAACACTTCTGCTTTTGCAGCAACAGCCACCTGAATAGCAATATGACCAACCCCTCCGGCACCAGCAAGGATCAGAACTCGATCACCTTCTTTGACACTGGCTTTATCCAATGCTTGAATAGCCGTTTGACCAGCGAGAGGCAAAGCCGCCGCCGCTTCGAGAGTGATCGAATCAGGGACTAAACTAAGATCAGATTCCGGCACACAAACATACTGGCTGTAACCTCCACCTTGAAGAGGAAAGCCGACAAAGCCTGCAACCTTGTCTCCTAGAGAAAATCGCTCAGATTGCTCACCACACTCAACAATTTCACCCGCGATATCGTAACCAGGAACCCACGGAAGGTTGTCCTTATTTTCAGAAGCAGCCCAACCAAGGCCTGCTCGGGTTTTGACATCGATAGGGTTTACTCCCGAAAAAGCGACTTTAACTAACACTTCACCGGATTTGGGGTGAGGAGCCGTGGAGGATTGGATGACCAAAACTTCTGGCTCTCCAAATTGAGAGATTGCGATTTGTTTGTTTTCCATTTCTTCATTTCCCTGTCGATAGCAAAAAGGGATGCTAAAGCATCCCTTTGAATATATACCATTTATTGCTATCAAGTTAACCGATCGATTTCAAATTAACCAATAACTAACCGAGTATCAGCCGACCAATGCCAGCAAGATCCCCGCTGCAACTGCAGAGCCCAGTACGCCAGCCACATTTGGCCCCATTGCGTGCATTAACAAGAAGTTCTGCGGGTTAGCATCTAAACCTACCTTGTTTACTACTCGTGCAGCCATCGGTACAGCAGATACGCCTGCGGCACCAATCAATGGGTTGATATCCTCTTTCGAGAGCTTGTTAAGAAGCTTAGCCATTAATACGCCACCGGCAGTACCTATACTGAAGGCTACCGCACCCAGGGCCAAGATACCGAGTGTTTCAACATTCAAGAACTCCTCAGCTTGTAGCTTTGAACCAACACCAAGCCCTAGGAAGATCGTCACGATATTGATCAACTCGTTCTGAGCTGTCTTAGATAAGCGATCCACCACGCCAGCTTCACGCATCAAGTTGCCCAGACAGAACATACCAACAAGTGGTGTTGCTGACGGTAGGAACAAGATCGTCATCAAAAGCACAGCTAATGGGAACAAGACCTTCTCACCTTTGCCCACATGACGTAACTGTGCCATTTGGATCTTACGCTCTTCCGGTGATGTCAGTGCTTTCATGATTGGCGGTTGAATGATCGGTACCAACGCCATGTAACTGTATGCTGCTACAGCGATAGCGCCAAGTAGATCCGGAGATAACTGACTCGCTAAAAAGATCGCAGTTGGACCATCCGCTCCACCGATAATGGCTATCGACGCTGCGTCAGGCATACTGAATTCCATACCTGGCACATAGTTAAGTAAGATTGCTCCAAACAAGGTAGCAAAGATACCAAACTGAGCTGCTGCGCCTAACCACAACGTTTTAGGGTTTGCTATCAAAGCACCAAAGTCGGTCATTGCTCCAACACCCATGAAAATCAAGAGTGGGAAGATACCTGACTCAATACCCACGTAATAAACGTAGTAGAGCAGTCCACCTTCTTCGGTAAATCCCGCATTTGGGATATTAGCTAAGATCGCACCAAAACCAATCGGCAGAAGCAATAAAGGCTCAAAACCTTTACGAATAGCCAAAAACAGCAGAGCACATCCGACCAAGATCATACAGATCTGGCCAAACTCAAAATTAGCGATCCCTGTTTCAGACCAAAGGGTCATTAATCCTTCCATGGTACTCCCTTACGCTAAGCTGATCAGTGGAGCACCGACAGTGACAGAATCGCCTTCTTTGACGTGAAGATCTTGAACGATACCGCTGCGAGCAGCGCGCACTTCTGTTTCCATCTTCATCGCTTCAAGGATCAGCAGCACATCACCTTCAGCTACTTGAGCACCACTTTGAACATTCACCTTAAAGATGTTACCCGCTAGCGGTGCTGGTACGACTTCAGAATTCCCTGCGGGCGCTGCAGGAGCTGGTGCCGCTTGAGGAGCAGATGCTTGAGCTACCGACGTCAACTGACCCTGAGGCCCAACTTCAACATCGTATACTTGGCCATCTACTTTAACGCTGTAAGTTTCGATACCACCTTGCGCAGGCTGCACTGCTGGAGTGGAAGCTGGGGCTTCCTCTAACCAAGGAGCTGGCTCAAAAGCTTCAGGGTTACGACGGTTCTTCAGGAATTTGAGGCCAACCTGAGGAAACAAAGCATACGTTAGTACATCATCAACCGTATCCTCAGCCAGAGAAATACCTTCCGCTTTCGCTTTGCTTAATAGATCATCTGTCAGGGTGTCTAGCTCGGCATCAAGCAAATCAGCAGGGCGACAAGTAATTGCTTCACCGCCATCAAGAACTTTTGCTTGCAGCTCAGTATTAACCTCTGCAGGAGCAGCTCCGTATTCGCCTTTCAATACACCAGCCGTCTCTTTGGTGATGCTCTTATAGCGCTCTCCAGTCAAAACATTGATAACCGCTTGGGTACCAACAATTTGTGAAGTTGGAGTAACAAGAGGAATGTAACCTAAGTCTTGGCGTACGCGCGGGATTTCTTCTAACACTTCATCAAGCTTGTCTGCTGCACCTTGCTCTTTAAGCTGACCTTCCATGTTAGTCAGCATACCGCCAGGTACTTGCGCAATTAAAATACGTGAATCGACGCCTTTTAACTGACCTTCAAACTTAGCGTACTTTTTACGAACTTCACGGAAGTAAGCGGCTATAGGCTCAATTTGGTCAAGCTTTAGGTTGGTATCACGCTCAGTACCTTGTAGCATCGCTACCACTGTTTCTGTTGGCGTGTGGCCATAGGTACAGCTCATCGATGAAATTGCGGTGTCTAGAATATCCACACCAGCTTCAACAGCTTTCACTGCAGTTGCGGTAGATAGACCTGTTGTTGCGTGGCAATGAAGCGCTAAAGGGATGTCAGTAGAAGATTTGATACGAGTAATTAACTCTTCCGCTTCATAAGGTTTAAGTAGGCCAGACATATCCTTGATACAGAGGGAGTGGCAACCCAAGTCTTCAAGGCGCTTTGCTAAATCAACCCAAGTATCCGTGTTGTGTACTGGGCTGGTTGTATAAGAAAGCGTACCTTGAGCGTGTGCGCCTACATCAACAGCGGCTTTTACTGCCTTTTCAAAGTTACGTACATCGTTCATCGCATCAAAAATACGGAAAACGTCCATACCGTTGGCGTGAGCACGCTCAACAAATTTTTCAACCACATCATCTGCATAGTGGCGGTAGCCTAATAAGTTTTGACCACGCAGTAACATTTGCATTGGGGTATTAGGCATCGCTTTTTTAAGCTCGCGTAGGCGCTCCCATGGGTCCTCTCCCAAGAAACGAATACACGCATCAAATGTTGCTCCGCCCCAGGTTTCAAGTGACCAATAACCTACTTTATCCAGCTCTGCTGCGATAGGTAACATATCTTCAAGACGCATACGAGTCGCAAACAGCGATTGATGGGCGTCACGAAGAACCACGTCGGTTAAAGCTAGTGGTTTAGACATGCTCATTAACTCCTTTTAATCCATTTCAAATGCTATTTAGCAGTAGAGGTACGATATTGATGTACCGCGGCAGAAATTGCCGCCACTACTTTCGGGCTAACAGCAGACGAGATTGGTTGAACTTTATTATTTTGATTTGGGGTTGCGATCGGCTCTGGTACTTCTTCAGGCACCAGTTTCGACATTAGCCGAACGAGATAGACAAGAATAGTGAGGAATATAAACACTACAACCATGCCCGTGAGCATCAAGGTCGCAGCATCTACTAGCAGGCTTCCAATATTATCCATTTTTGCATCCTTTCTTTGTCATCCTGACAAGGTGTATTAGGTAAACGTTAAGGACTTCGTGTCCAAAATACCTAAATGTGCTCGGTTATTTACCGGACTTCTTCGATCAGGAAGAACTTTGTGATCCCGACAAGAGGTCTAGGATTATCTCGATTGGTTAAATTTTGTCAATTTTGTTTAAAGCAGTCTTGATGATAATGCACATATCTAAGGGCGATTACGTCATACAAGTCACATAAATCTGCAATATCAGTTTAATGAAGGATAAATAACTGCTGTTTTTTAGACGTTATTTTAAAAATGAAGTGATTACTGCGATAGGGTTAATATTTCCTGAAAAAGCCTTTAAGAAACATTGAGTTGTAAAATTAGAGTTACAAGAGTGATAATGAAATGTTAATAAAAAAGCCCTGCTATTTCTAGCAGGGCTTTTTTAGAAAGTGGCGCGTCCTGGAGGATTCGAACCTCCGACCGCCTGGTTCGTAGCCAGGTA
>NZ_CFHWOM010000080.1:0-11653 GCF_984391705.1 Vibrio sp.
GAGCGACGGACTGTTAATCCGCAGGTCGCTGGTTCGAGCCCAGCAGGAGGAGCCACTTTTTGAAGCCAAGTCTTTCGACTTGGCTTTTTTTATACCTAAATATCATCCCTCTTCTCACTTTAATCTCTTCCCTTTTCATTTGCTAAAAGCGCAACCCATTTCCTATAGTTATCCCATAAAGATAATAAGGATATGAAAATGGCTAGGAAGCAGTTATTCGTTGTTGCAGCGGAAGTCGCCGCCGAACTCAATCGTGGCGTCATTGTCGCAAAACAACTCAAATTAGTAGCCAGTAATGCTCGAGCCCTTGCTCTGCGAGCAGGAGGAAGTGCTGCTGGATTTCACCCAATAACAGATTCGATTGATGAGTTAGTCAGACTGACGCTTAGCATTTCAAATTCAATTAATATCAAAGCACAGCAGCTTAGTCGTATCGCGACTTCAAGTGTCCGATCCCATTCCGTATTACAGTATTTTGAAACTGTCTATCTCCGTGCAGAAAATGCTAAATATCTCGATAGCTTAGATGTCACTCGACAACGGTGCCAACAGGAAGCTCAAAGCCTTGAGGGCTCTTTTCTACAAGGTAGCGATGAGCTATATAGCATGCTCAATAACCTATACGATGAGCTTCGTGTCGCCCTAATCATATCCACCCTACTCAGTGTTGAAGCTTCCCAAGTCGAAGAACAATTCAAAGGCCAACTGAACAGTATCGCTTTAAGTGTTCAACAAGCGGCTGACTCTATCCGAGAGCACGTACGTCAGTCTCTCCTACTCTTCTCATTGTTTGATAAGGATAATCATGAAATCAAAAGTACTCTTTAACGATGGAGAACATCGTTGGGTGATGTTCGCTCGCGATCCTCTCAAGCCAGAAAAGATAATCGACACGAACCAATACATGGTGGTAAATCGACAGCAAGCTATTTTGCTTGATCCTGGTGGTATCGAAATGTTCTCTTCTATGCTTAGTAGTGTCGTCAAAGAAGTGCCAATAGATCATATCAAGTACTTATTCGCCTCTCACCAAGACCCTGACATCATCTCATCCTTAGGCCTATGGGATAAAGCGCTACCAGAAGCGACACTTTACTCTCCCTGGCTGTGGGAAGGGTTCATTCGCCACTTTGGAATGGACTCTATCTCCTTCTCCCCTATAAAAGATGACGGGGGCACTCTTTCCCTAGCAGGGGTAGACATTGAATTTATCCCCGCTCACTATATGCATTCATCGGGTAACTTTTCTGTCTATGATGGCAAAGCAAAAATCCTAATGTCGGGAGATATAGGAGCGGCTTTAGATAGCCCAGATGCGCCTCTGTTTGTTGAAGACTTTGAGCGTCATGTTCCTAAGATGGAATACTTTCATCGCCGTTGGATGCCGTCTAATGCAGCAAAGAGAGCTTGGATTGAGCGGGTACGAAGGTTGGACATCGACATGTTATGTCCACAGCACGGTGGTATTTTCAAAGGAGAAGACGTAGGACGCTTCCTAGATTGGTTAGATGACCTCGATGTTGGCATCGCAGTCAAATAGATAGAGGCAATAAAAAAGCCAGCCATATTAAGTGGCTGGCTTAGCATTATGTATACTGCGCTAGATTAAGCTTTAACGCCTTCTTGCTGGTTGAGCATCGCGACTTCGTTATCAAGCTCTTCTAACTTAGTCTTCATCTGTTCACGACATTCATTAGCCAGTGCACGTACGTTTTCCTTACCGAAGTCCTCGGAAGAGACCGGTGGTAGCATTTCAACAATCACATGGCCGTTGTTCCAACGATTCAGCTTAATTCCACTGGTAGAACTACACACTATCGGAACGATAGGCAGACCAGCGCCAATCGCAGCATGAAAAGCGCCTGTTTTAAATGGCAGTAAACCTCGACCGCGTGAGCGAGTACCTTCTGGGAACATCCATACAGAGACATCACTCTGTTTCATCTGATCAACAACTTGATCAATAGTGCCTTTCGCTTTCGAGCGATTTGCGCGATCGATCAGAATGTTGCCCGTCAGCCAGTAAAGCTGACCAAATAACGGCATCCAAGCTAGGCTCTTCTTACCTACAGTAACCACTTTAGGAGTTACCGCAGATGAAACCGTGAACAAATCCCAGTTGTTTTGGTGATTTGCGATATAGATATGCTGACCACGTTGGTAAGCATCTTCAGGTAAACGCAATTCAAGCTTAATACCAAATACACGTGACATCTTGCCAAATAGGCGACCAAAGGTGAAAACGTGCTTAGGGTTACGAGGACTAAGTAAACAATAGCCACACCCAAACACAAACATTACGACTGCAAAAATCGCAACGGCTAATACACGTAATAGTGCAATCATTGTGGTTCTCCAAGAACACAGTGAATCAAAACAATTTGAACAAGACTCTAACTGATCTATCGTTCATAAAAAAGCCGAAACTGAGGTTTCGGCTTACAAATGTTAGCTGAAGGTGTTATCAATCGCGGAATCGTTCGATATTCGCGCCCAATGCTGACAGTTTATCTTCGATTTTGTCGTAACCACGGTCGATATGGTAGATACGATCAACAATGGTTTCACCCTGTGCGATACAACCCGCAATCACTAAGCTTGCTGAAGCACGTAAGTCAGTCGCCATAACCTGAGCGCCACTGAGCTCTTCCGCGTCACCACAAATAACAGTATTGCCTTCAATCTCTGCTTTTGCGCCCATACGCATTAGCTCCGGCACGTGCATAAAGCGGTTTTCAAAGATAGTTTCGGTAATAACGCCACCACCTTTCGCCATCATGTTTAACAGCGTAAACTGAGCTTGCATATCCGTTGGGAAACCAGGATGAGGAGCTGTACGAATCGTAACCGCTTTAAGTTCACGTCCCGTCATATCGAGTGAGATCCAGTCCTCGCCCGTTTCAACCTCAGCACCCGCTTCTTCAAGCTTAGCAAGAGCGGCTTCAAGCAAGTGTGCGCTAGTGTTACGACAAACCACTTTACCGCCAGACACAGCTGCAGCGACTAAGAAGGTACCTGTCTCAATACGGTCAGCAACCACTGAATGCTTACCACCGCCGAGCTTATCTACACCTTCAATTGTAATTGTGTCAGTGCCTGCGCCAGAGATCTTCGCTCCCAACTTATTGAGGAAGTCCGCTGTATCAACGATTTCTGGCTCACGTGCTGCGTTATCCAGTACTGTTGTACCTTCTGCTAGGGTTGCTGCGCACATGATGGTGATGGTTGCACCAACACTCACTTTATCCATAACGATATGCGCACCTTTAAGGCGCCCATCAACGTTAGCTTTTACATAACCATCTTCAAGGGTGATTTTCGCCCCTAATTGCTCTAGACCGTGGATATGAAGATCCACTGGACGAGCACCAATCGCACAGCCACCCGGCAGTGATACTTGACCTTGGCCAAATCGAGCGACTAGAGGACCCAATGCCCAGATAGATGCACGCATGGTTTTAACTAGGTCGTATGGCGCGCAATACTCATTAATGCTACCAGCATCTACATGCACAGAACCATTGCGCTCGACTTTAGCACCAAGGCGCTCTAGTAGCTCCATTGTCGTGTCGATATCACGAAGATGCGGTACATTGGCGACTTCAACAGGCTCTTCAGCCAAAATTGAAGCAAATAGAATTGGTAATGCCGCGTTTTTCGCACCAGAAATGGTGACTTCACCAACAAGAGGCTGTTTGGACCCCGTTACTCGAAACTTTTCCATTACTAAACCTTACAGTGACATCAACTTCTTATCACGAGCCCACTCTTCTGGAGTGAATGCTTTGATAGATACTGCATGAATGTCATTTCTTTGGATATATTCCATCAGCGGTGCATAAATTAGTTGTTGCTTCTTAACGCGGCTCATTCCATCGAAACTAGCATCAACAGCGATCACCTCATAGTGACTTCCTTCACCTTTAACCGTTACTTCTTCTAGGTTTAGAGCTTGTTCTAAAATCTGTTGTACTTTTGCGCTATCCACAATTCACCCCTGTTTAATTCTTTAGATGCCCGTCGAGATATTGTTCGACGTTACTTAACTGAAATAAGGTTTTCAGTTGTTTTGGCATGAAGCTGAGCATTATATGACAGTTTTGTTTTTTTGCATTCTCTATTAGGTGAATTAACATCACCATTCCTGCAGAATCAACACGCTCTAATTGCTCAAGAGACACTTCTATCTCACTCTGGCTAATCGGCCATGCCTTCAACTCTTGCCAAAGCTTAGGGACGCTATCTCTGTCTAATGCTCCACTTAATGCATACTGTTCTTCATTAAGTACTTGCCATTGAGGGTGACTCATTGCGTTTTACTCTCGAAGCGAATAGGTTGCTTAGCTAATTGCTCTAGCTCGTGTGCCACTGCCAAAATGCCTTCTTGACGCAACTTACCATTCCACTCAGATTGCTTGCTCGACAACAAACTAATGCCCTCTGCAATCATGTCAAATGCCTTCCACTCACCCGTTTTTTTATCTTTACGAAGCTTAAACTCTAACTTGATGTTCGGACGCGGTGAATCAAGAATCTCGACTTTAATACCTGTGATACTTTTCTTCGGATCCAATTTAGGCTCAGGACCAAATGCAATGTTCTGATCAGTGTATTGAGTTAACACCTGAGCATAAGACGTCACTAAATAAGAACGAAATGATTGAATAAAGGTGGCAACATCTTCACGTTTAGCCCCTTTTAGATTAGGCCCAAGTAATTTCAGAGCAGCGTACTTCTCATTCACATATGGCATCAGCTCTTGTTCAACAATTACCTTTAAATAGTCTGGATTTTGTTGAACTTTTGGCTGCTCGGATTTCAAGCGATTAAATGCTTGTTCGGAAACCTGCTTCATCATTTGATAAGGCTGCGTTTTATCAATCTCTTCAGCAGCCACATTTAGCGCGAAAATAAATGAAAACAGAGTAAGCACTAACTTCTTTAGCATTATTAAATCCCTATTCACTGTCTGAGTCACCGCCAACGCTATACAGCACTTGGCCAATCAGGTCTTCCAACACCATGGCAGACTTGGTGTCCTCAATAAAATCGCCGTCCACCAGCATCTGTTCATCATCAAAGATAAAACCAGGCGTCAAGCCAATGTACTGCTCACCAATCAAGCCTGATGTTAATATCTTTACACTCGATGTTTCAGGGAACTGGTCATACTTAGCATTGATTGACATACTGACAACCGGAAGCAGTGATTCAGTGTTTAAACCAATATCAGTTACTCGACCAACAACCACACCGCCCACTTTAACTGGTGAGCGCACCTTTAAGCTGCCGATATTGTCGAACTCAGCGTTTAAAGTATAAGTATCGTTAGAGCCAAAGCCCTTTACGTCAGCAACTTGAAAAATCATCACCAAAATTGCGCAAATTCCGGCAAGGACAAAACCACCAACCCATAATTCAGTTTTTCGTGTTTGTTGCATCTTTAGTTCCCAAACATCAATGCTGTCAGTACAAAGTCTAAACCAAGTACTGCAAGTGAAGAGTGTACAACTGTGCGAGTCGTTGCTCGGCTAATACCTTCCGAGGTAGGAATCGCATCATATCCATTAAATAAAGCAATCCAAGTGACTGTGATAGCAAACACTAGACTCTTTATCATACTGTTACCAATATCTTGACCAAGCTCGACCGATGATTGCATCGCTGCCCAGAAACTGCCGTGGTCAATGCCTTTCCAGTCGACACCAACCAATTGCCCACCCCAGATACCAACAGCCATAAAAATCATGGCAAGTAGCGGCATGGAAATCACACCCGCCCAAAAACGTGGCGCAATCACTCGTTTAAGAGGATCAACCGCCATCATCTCCATACTTGAAAGCTGTTCGGTTGCTTTCATCAAGCCAATTTCAGCCGTAAGCGCAGATCCAGCTCGGCCAGCAAATAGAAGCGCGGTTACCACAGGGCCAAGTTCGCGAAGTAATGACAATGCGACCATTTGACCGAGCGCTCCCTCAGCGCCGAAATCAATTAAAATGACATACCCTTGTAAGCTCAAAACCATACCGATAAACAGGCCTGATAGCACAATTATCAATAATGACTGTACGCCAACACTGTATAGCTGCTTTACCAGTAGCGGGAAGTTTTCAATCGGCTTCGGGCGAGAAGCTAAAGCTCCGAATAGCATTAAACTGGCACGGCCAAAAGAGGAGATGACAGAAAGAGCTCTGCGGCCAGTAGAGGCGACGAAATCAGAGAGATGCGCCATCATTGAAATAACTCCTTGGTGATTGGCTCGGCTGGGTAACGAAATGGCACGGGACCATCCGCATCACCTTTCAAAAACTGCTGCACCTGAGGATCAGGATTATCAAGCAGCTCCTGTGGTGTTCCACTAGCGATAACCTTGCCATTAGCAAGAATGTAGACCCAATCTGCAATGCTCATTACCTCAGGAACATCGTGAGATACAACAATGGATGTGACTCCTAATGCTTGGTTTAGATTGCGAATAAGCTCAACTAAGACGCCCATGGTAATCGGGTCTTGGCCAACAAATGGCTCATCAAACATTATTAGGTCAGGGTCGAGTGCAATCGCACGAGCGAGAGCCGCTCGTCTAGCCATCCCACCAGATAATTCACTCGGCATAAGTTGCGCTGCACCACGTAGCCCAACCGCTTCTAATTTAAGTAATACTAAGGTGCGAATAAGCTCCTCAGATAACTGAGTATGTTCACGAAGAGGAAACGCTACGTTATCGAATACGGTGAGATCCGTAAAAAGAGCACCCGATTGAAATAACATGCTCATTTTCTTTCGCGCAGAATAGAGCTGCTTTCGACTCAAAGCAGGAATATTGTCGCCATCAAACCAAATTTCACCTTTTTCAGGATAAATTTGACCACCAATAAGGCGCAACAGGGTTGTTTTACCGATACCAGAAGGGCCCATAATCGCAGTAACTTTACCCTTAGGTACCCGAAGGCTAACGTCATCAAAGATCTTACGTTCTCCGCGAGTAAACGTAATCTGATTGACCGTTACTAAGTCTTCTGATGTCATCACATACTCATATTATGTCGATAAGAATGGGCAATCATAAGCACATTCAAATGGAATTAAAAGCACTGTTCAATTAAAACTCGCTGAATAAATCCAAGCCAATTGATTGTAATTCAATCTAACTTAAGCACGAAACATGAATCATTGCTTAACAATTAATTGAATGAACTGCTTCCCTTTTATAAGCCAAACCGTCAAAATTAACGGTTAAATTCTCTCGTTCGTATATTAATTAGGAAGCATCATGTTTGAAGCGGTCGCGTTTCTCATCATAGGATTAGTGTTTTTAGTCTGGAGTGCAGACAAACTGGTATTTGGCGCTGCAGCACTTGCTCGCAACGTCGGTATTTCACCTTTAGTTATCGGTATGACAATCCTTGCGATGGGCTCTTCTGCACCAGAAATGATGGTTTCAGCAACGGCAGCTTTAGACGGTAAAACCGACACTGCGGTTGGTAACGTACTGGGTTCGAACATCGCAAATATCGCGCTAATTCTAGGTATCACTGCGTTAATAAAGCCGCTCTCGATTAGCTCCGCTGTATTGCGCAGAGAACTACCACTAATGATAGGTGTGACCATTCTAGCTGGCGTATTATTATGGGACAGCCACCTAGGCTTTTACGAAGGTGTTCTATTATTTGTTCTCTTTGCTGCCTTTATTATTACTATGCTCCGCATTAGCCAAAAAGAGAAAGCATCTGGATCAAGCGATGCTTTATTGGAAGAGCAAGAATCAGAAGTTCCTGATGGTGTAAGTAACGCGAAGGCGGCAATGTGGGTAGTGATTGGCCTTGTCGTCTTGCCTCTTGCTGCTGACGTTTTAGTAGACAACGCTGTCATCATTGCTCAATATTTTGGCATGAGCGATCTGGTGATTGGATTAACCATCATCGCCGTAGGTACAAGCCTACCAGAGCTCGCTGCTTCCCTCGCCGGCGTTATGAAAGGTGAAGATGATATGGCGGTAGGCAATATCATTGGTTCAAACGTATTTAACATTCTCGCCGTTATGGGTATTCCAGGCATCCTCAACCCATCCATTTTGAGTGAATACGCTATGGGAAGAGATTTCTGGGTTATGCTCGGTGTTTCTCTACTGCTTGTTGCGATGGCGCTAGGTAAATCTCGTAGTATTAACCGTATTGAAGGCGCTGTATTGTTTAGTGCTTTTATCGCTTACCAAGCTTATCTAATTCTAAATATGACCGCGTAATTGCCTTTTCTCGGAGTTTGACATGTTTGATTATCGTTCTGCCGCATTAGAAGTTCTTCGCACTGAAATCGAAGCCTTAGAGCAACTCGAACACTATTTCAATCAAGACTTTACCAAAGCATGCGAGCTAATCTTTGCCAATACCGAAGGTAAAGTGGTTGTGATGGGGATGGGGAAATCTGGACACATTGGTAATAAAATAGCGGCAACACTCGCAAGCACTGGCACATCATCTTTTTTTGTTCATCCAGGTGAAGCGGCGCACGGTGACTTAGGGATGATTGAACCCGGAGACATAGTGTTAGCTATTTCTAACTCTGGTGAGTCTTCTGAGATCTTGGCTCTATTTCCTGTCCTAAAGCGACTAAATATAAAGATTATCAGCATGACAGGTAAGCCTCACTCTAATATGGCAAAGCTGTCGGATCTGCACCTTCAGATCACAGTCCCTAAAGAGGCTTGCCCGATTCAGCTCGCACCGACCTCCAGCACCACAGCAACCTTGGTGATGGGAGACGCCTTGGCGATGGCGCTGATGCAAGCACGTGGCTTCACAGCAGAAGACTTTGCCCTCTCTCATCCAGGTGGAGCATTAGGTAGAAAACTTCTGCTTAAACTGTCAGACATTATGCACACTGGAGATAAACTTCCTCTAGTCACACCAAACACCTTAGTTCGTGAAGCATTGCTAGAAATAAGCCAAAAAGGTTTGGGGATGACTGCGGTGGTAGACGACCACCAGCAACTCATCGGTATCTTTACCGATGGCGATTTACGTCGCATTCTAGATAAGCGCATAGATATCCATACTGCGCTTATTGGCGAAGTCATGACAGAGAATCCAACGGTTGCCTCGCCAAGTATGCTGGCAGCAGAAGGGTTAAACTTGATGCAAGATAAAAGTATTAATGGCCTGATTCTTTGTGAGCAAGGCAAAGTAGTCGGCGCGCTTAACATGCATGACATGCTAAAAGCTGGAGTAATGTAATGTCTCAAATGGTAGAAACGCTATATCAACCTGTGGAACAAAATATCCTTGAGGTTGCCAAACAAATTAAACTGCTGATTTGCGACGTTGATGGTGTGTTTTCCGATGGTTTGATCTACATGGGTAACGATGGCGAAGAGCTCAAGACATTCCACACTCGAGATGGCTATGGTGTGAAATCCCTAATGAATGCAGGCATTGAGATTGCGATCATTACTGGTCGAAAATCTCAGATTGTTGAGAACCGCATGAAAGCTCTTGGTGTATCACTGATCTACCAAGGCCAAGACGATAAAGTTCGAGCTTATCAAGATATTTGTGACAAATTGAACATTTCACCCGAGCAAACAGGTTATATTGGTGATGATTTAATTGATTGGCCTGTAATGGAAAAAGTGGCATTAAAGGTTTGTGTTGCCGATGGTCACCCGCTTCTCGCTAAAAGAGCAAACTATGTCACCGCAATAAAAGGTGGTCATGGCGCAGTACGCGAAGTCTGTGACCTGATCCTTCAAGCACGTGATGAACTCGACGTACACAAAGGTTTAAGTATATGAGTCTATCTCGTATTGGCTACCTGATTCTCGGCTTTGCTCTTTGTTGGTCTGCTTACTACTACTTTGATCGTCAAAGTCAGCAAGCACCACAGGTAAGCCCAGATCTGGAACAACCAATGTTCAGCGGACAGTCGCTCACTAACACCTCATATACTGACAATGGTGTTAGAAGCTATGTGATAACTTCACAAAGCCTAGATCACTTTGCAAAAAGTGGTGATACAGTATTTGAGTTGCCTGTACTCAAGGTCTACAAGGAAGGGCTAACCCAAGAATGGGAAATTACCGCCAATACAGGTGTGTTAGATAAAGACCATATTCTGACGCTATCAACAGATGTGGTCGTCAAGAACCTGCTTCCAGACTCAGGATTCGATACACTATCGACAAACAATATGAGCATTCAGCTCGACAATAGAGATTTTTGGGCAGATGACCAAGTGATCATCAATGGCCCCCAATTTGAAACCGTAGGACAAGCAATGAAAGGCAACTTTGCTGATCACGATGCTACCCTATATAAGAGCGTACAAGGTAGATATGAAACTCTCACACCTTAGTCTTATTTCTTGCTTAATTGTATCCGGTCCAGCACTTGCGCTGTCGACGGATCAACAGCAGCCAGTTTATATTGACTCAGATAGTCAACAATTGGACATGCAGAGCAACCAAGTGACCTTCTTAGGTGATGTTAAGCTCAAACAAGGCAGTATTAACATTAATGCGGATAAGATCGTTGTAACTCGTGACCCAAAAGATGGCTCAATTAAAAGCATTGATGGGTTCGGAGATTTAGCGACCTTCTCACAACTCACCGATGATGGAAAAACCTTATACGGTGAAGCAAAAGAGCTTGAGTACAGCCTTGCAAAAGATCAGTTGACCATGCGCAAAAGCGCCATGCTCTCGCAAGACGACAGCACCATTCGTGGCAATCAGATTCGATACCATATTTCATCACAGAAGCTAATCGCTGACGGCCAGTCGAAAGGGGATCGCGTATCCACCGTTCTTCAGCCGCAAGCAGTACAAGAATAATTATGGCGTTACTTAAAGCAGAGCACTTAGCAAAAAGCTACAAAAACCGAAAAGTGGTTTCAGACGTTAGCTTACAAGTCCAATCGGGCCAAATTGTCGGCCTACTTGGACCTAACGGCGCAGGTAAAACGACCTCTTTCTATATGATTGTTGGCTTAGTTGCACGCGATGAAGGCACAATAACGATCGATGACCAAGACATTAGCATTTTGCCGATGCACAGCCGCTCGCGCATGGGGATTGGTTACTTACCACAAGAAGCTTCTATTTTTCGTAAGCTATCTGTGCAAGACAACATTATGGCTGTGCTTGAAACCCGTAAAGAGCTTACTCGAGAAGAACGTCAGGATAAGCTGGAAGATCTACTAGAAGAATTCCACATTCAGCACATTCGCCAAAGTGCAGGTATGGCATTATCAGGTGGTGAGCGTCGCCGTGTAGAAATTGCACGCGCATTGGCAGCTAACCCTAAATTTATCTTGCTCGATGAACCTTTTGCCGGTGTTGACCCGATTTCAGTTATTGATATCAAGAAAATCATTGAACATCTTCGCGATCGTGGACTCGGAGTGTTAATCACTGACCATAACGTTCGCGAGACGCTAGATGTCTGTGAAAAAGCTTACATCGTTAGCCAAGGCCACTTGATTGCAGAAGGGTCACCGGATGAAGTTCTCAATAATGAACAAGTAAAACAAGTTTATCTCGGCGAACAATTCCGTCTATGATTAAAGTGAAGAACGGCAAGATTCTATAGCATTTAAGGCAAATAATACTGAATGAAACCCTCATTACAACTCAAGCTAGGACAGCAGTTAGCGATGA
>NZ_CFHWOM010000081.1:0-11176 GCF_984391705.1 Vibrio sp.
CCACCTGACAAAAACTGCTCCTCAATCGTAGCAACATTTTCTTTAGTAATTTGCCAAGAGTAGATCGCTTGTAGAGCAAATCGACGTGCATTACGACGTGCGGCTGGTTTCACACTGGCCCCCATTAGGAATCGATTTCTGAAAGAACGTTAATCATCTCAAGTGCGCTTAGTGCAGCCTCTGCACCTTTATTACCAGCCTTGGTTCCTGCGCGCTCGATTGCTTGGTCAATTGTATCAACCGTCAATACGCCGAATGCAACTGGAAGGCTGTATTCCAGAGAAACTTGCGCAAGACCTTTGTTACATTCACTACAAACATAGTCGAAGTGTGGAGTTCCGCCACGAATAACAGTGCCTAAAGATACGATCGCATCGTATTTGCCTGTTTTTGCTACGCGTTGAGCAACAAGAGGAAGCTCTACAGCACCAGGACAACGAACAACAGTAATGTTGTCTTCGCTAACTTGGCCATGACGTTTTAAAGTATCGATTGCACCAGACAATAGACTTTCGTTAATAAAACTGTTGAAACGAGAAATAACGATAGCAATTTTTGCGTTTGGCGCTGGGAAGCCACCCTCGATCACTTTCATAAGCCTTCCTTTAACTATGTTCATCAAGTGAGAATCGCCGGATTCTAGCACAAATCTGTGAGCAATATCTAATGGAAATTTATCATTACTCGCCTCGTTCACAACAGATTGAAAACAAAGAGGGCAAATGCTGAAACATTTGCCCTCTTATTCAATATTCTTTGTTAGCGATTACTCACAAACATACTCAACAACGTTAAGGCCGAAACCACCAAGAGCGTGGTATTTCTTGCTTGCTGAAGACAGCAGACGCATATCATGAACGCCGAGATCAGCTAGAATTTGAGAGCCAACACCGACACGGCGCGACGTACCTTGCTTTTTCGCCAATGTAGGTGCGTCACCTTTATCTTGAGCTTCAAACATTTTCACACGGTGAATCAGCAAATCCGTCGACTCTTCGTTACCTAAGATAACCAGCACACCACCATCTTTCCCGATACGCTTCATCGCGGCATCTAGTGTCCAACTACGCTCAGCATTACGGTCGCTGTGAAGTAAATCGGTAAACGTATCTTGTAAGTGAACACGCACTAACGGCGCTTCATTCGTCAGGTCGCCTTTACACAACGCATAGTGAATTTGGTTATCGATAGTGTCACGGAAAGTGACCAAATTGAAATCACCGAATTCTGTCGGTAACTTACACTCTGCCACACGCTCAATAGTTGTTTCGGTGTTGTTGCGGTATTCAATTAAATCAGCGATGGTACCTAACTTGATGCCATGTTTTTCCGCAAAAATTTCCAAATCAGGACGACGTGCCATGGTGCCATCATCATTCAGGATCTCGACAATCACGCCTGAAGGCTCTAAACCAGCAAGACGAGCTAAATCACAGCCCGCTTCCGTATGCCCAGCACGCGTTAGCACGCCACCTTCTTGAGCCGCTAGTGGGAAGATATGGCCTGGTTGAACCAAGTCAGCCGCCTTTGCGTCTTTTGCAACCGCTGCTTGTACCGTGCGCGCGCGGTCTGCCGCAGAAATACCAGTTGTGACTCCCTCTGCGGCTTCAATTGAAACGGTAAAGTTGGTTGTGTATTGAGCGTTATTATCTTGCACCATAGGAGGCAAACCAAGGCGTTCACAACGCTCTTTAGTCATGGTCAAACAAATTAAACCACGCCCGTGAGTCGCCATAAAGTTAATAGCTTCTGGCGTAACGTGCTCAGCTGCCATGATAAGATCGCCTTCGTTCTCACGATCCTCGTCATCCATTAAGATAACCATTTTACCTAGGCGAATATCTTCAATAATCTCTTGCGGGGTACTAATTGGCATTTTGCATTCCTATCTTGGCTTCTAGCGGCTAATTGAGTGAGTTAACAAAGCTGAGTTAACTTAAGCAAATCCGTTCTTTTGTAAAAATTCCATGGTGATTTTTGATTCTGGCTGCTGCTCTTGCTGACTAGTCAAAAGACGTTCCATATAGCGAGCTAACACATCCACTTCTAGATTCACCTTACGTCCAACATTAAAGTCAGCAATTGTTGTTTCTTCACCAGTATGAGGCACAATTGTCAGCTTAAAAGCATTCTTACGTAAGGCGTTAACCGTTAGACTAATACCATCAACAGTAATTGAACCTTTTTCTGCAACGTACTTAGAGAGTTCTTGCGGCATCGCCACCCAAAATTCAATCGCTCGCCCCACAAGGTTGCGCTCGACGATTTCACCGACACCGTCAACGTGACCCGAAACAATATGTCCGCCAAAACGCGTGGTCGGCAGCATCGCTTTTTCTAAGTTAACCTTGTCACCCGCTTGGTAATCAGCAAAACCTGTTTTCTTCAAGGTTTCTAGTGACAAGTCAGCGGTATAACTGTTTTCACTAAACGCAACAACGGTCAAACAGACACCATTGGTCGCAATACTATCCCCCAGTTTCACATCACCCATATCTAGCTTACCGGCATTTACCGTTACACTAATATCTTCGCCTTTTGGCGTAATCGCAGTCAGTGTGCCAACTGCTTCTACAATACCTGTAAACATGCTTAGATTTCTTTCTTTAAAATAGTGGCGACAATGCGGATATCTTTATCCACTTGTCTTACATCTTTAATATCAAGTTCAATCACGTCAGCCATAGACTCAAGGCCCAACGCGCCCAATAAACCTCGACCATCGCTGCCCATTATCTTTGGCGCTAAGTAGATGACTAATTCATCCACTAGTTTTTCCTTGATAAGACTACTGGCTAAAGTTGCGCCAGCTTCTACCCAAAGATGGTTGATATTGTGCGTGTTTACCAATGCAGCAAACGTATCTTGAAGTGAAACTTGCTGCTCCTCATTGAGGAACAATTCAACGTTGCCTTCAGGACCAACAATCAACCTCTCTCCCTCTGTTTGAAATAACTTAAGCTCAGAGGTGAGTTGGTTTTGACGATCAAGAATGACACGAACGGGCTGACGTAGTTGAGGTTCAGAGTATTGAGCTTTTATTGACTGGGGCAAATCGCTCCAGCGGACGTTAAGAGAGGCATTATCCTCAATCACGGTTTTACTTGTCGAGAGGATGGCACCGCTTTGAGCACGAAGTCTTTGTACATCTCGACGTGCAGCTTCTGAGGTAATCCACTGACTCTTACCGTTAGCTAGCGCCGTTTGTCCATCCAAACTCGCTGCCATCTTGAGTTGTACAAAAGGCAAACCCGTTTGCATACGTTTGATGAAAGCCGGATTTAGAGCGATAGCGTCTTGCTCTAACAAGCCCACTTCCACCTCAATCCCAGCATCGCGTAACATTTGAATACCGCGCCCAGCGACTTGTGGGTTCGGGTCTTGCATCGCACAAATAACCTTGGCGACCTTGGCTTTAATAAGGCCTTCTGCGCATGGAGGTGTTCGGCCATAATGAGAACAAGGCTCTAAGGTCACATAAGCGGTTGCACCAACAGAGTTTCCCCCCGCCATGCGTAGGGCATGCACTTCCGCATGAGGTTCACCCGCTCGATAATGAAAGCCTTCACCGACAATTTCACCGTCTCGGGTGATGACACAACCGACGTTCGGATTTGGTGCCGTGGTATAGATACCGCGTTTTGCTAAAGAAATAGCGCGCGACATCATTTGGAAATCTACTGCAGAAAATCGAGGCATTCCATTACACCCGTTAATCTTCGAGCCTGGCAATTTCTTCACCAAACTCGCGAATATCTTCAAAGCTTCGGTAAACTGAAGCAAAACGGATATAAGCGACTTTATCTAGTTCTTTAAGTTGATCCATAACTAAGTTACCTATCATCTCACTTGGAACTTCTCGCTCTCCCGTCGCGCGAAGCTGCGACTTGATTAAGCTGATTGACACATCAACGGCATCCGCACTCACCGGGCGTTTTTCTAATGCGCGCTGTAAGCCGCCCACCATTTTATCTTCATTAAACGGCTCTCGGTTTCCATTCGATTTAATCACTCGTGGCATTACAAGCTCTGCGGTTTCAAACGTTGTAAAACGCTCACTACACGCGAGACACTGTCTACGACGACGAACTTGATGACCATCCGCCACCAAACGCGAATCGATTACCTTAGTATCGTTTTCAGAACAAAAAGGACAATGCATATCACCTCCATATAAGTGACAGACAGTGTAGCGGATTTGGTGATCACAAGAAAAGCAAAAGGGGCTAGATAGCCCCTTTTTCAACCAAACTTTAGATTGTTTTGTTAACTACGCGGCAAGTAGTTTGCTTTACCTACCCATTTGTAGCTTGTCAGCTCTTCCAAGCCCATAGGACCGCGAGCATGCAGCTTCTGAGTAGACACTGCAACTTCAGCGCCCAAACCAAACTGCGCACCATCAGTGAAACGCGTTGAAGCATTCACATAGACCGCAGCAGAACCAACAGAGTTAATAAACAGTTCTGAGTTTTCTAGACTGTTTGTCATGATCGCATCGGAGTGGCTCGCGTTGTGAATACGCATATGGTCTACCGCTTCTTTCACGTCAGTGACAACTTTAACACCAAGCGTGTAGCTTAACCATTCAGTATCAAAGTCACCTTCGCCAGCATCACGTAATTCTTGTGCGTTTGACAGTAGAGCTTTCGCTTTTGGCTCAGCAACCAAAGTAACTTTGTCCGCAAGACGTTCAGCAAGCATTGGCAAAAACTCAGCTGCAACCTTCTCATGTACAAGTAGCGTGTCTAGCGAGTTACAAGCCGATGGACGTTGCACTTTCGAGTTCTCAACCACATTAAGCGATTTTTTAAGATCGGCACTTTCATCAACAAAAATATGACTAATACCAAAACCACCGATGATCACAGGAATAGTACTGTTTTCTTTACACATTTTGTGCAAGCCAGCACCGCCACGTGGAATAATCATATCCACGTAGTCATCCAGCTTAAGTAGTTGAGAGACTAATTCACGATCTGGCTTTTCAATGTACTGAACTGACGCCGCCGGTAGCTCCGCTTTAGCCAATGCAGATTGAATCACTTTAACCAATTCCATATTAGAGAAGAAAGTCTCTTTACCACCACGCAGGATGCTTGCGTTACCTGTTTTTAGACACAACGCAGCAATATCAATCGTAACATTTGGACGCGCTTCGTAAATCACCCCGACTACGCCAAGTGGCACGCGACGGCGAGAAAGTGACATGCCATTTTCCAGTACTTTACTGTCTAGTTCACTCCCTACTGGGTCGTTTAGACTAATGACATTACGCACATCATTAGCAATACCAGACAAACGCTCTTCGTTAAGAAGTAAGCGATCTAAAAGGGCTTCCGTTAAGCCAGCTTCACGACCTTTTTCAATATCTTTTGCATTCGCAGCAAGAATAGTTGCTGCGTTAGCTTCTAACTCATCAGCAATAATAGCTAGAGCTTGGTTTTTCTGCGCTGTTGACGCTGTAGCAAGTTGGAAAGCCGCTTCTTTAGCCGCTTTACCCATAGAAATCAGTTCCACGTTACGTTCCTTATTCTTGAATTACGACCATATCGTCACGGTGCAATACTTCATTGCCATAGTCATAGCCAAGTATGCCAATAATGTCTTTACTGTGTTTGCCAACTATTTTTGCCATATCTTGGCTAGAGTAGCTCGCAATACCACGCGCGATTAATTTACCTTGTTGATCTGTCACACGGACAACGTCACCGCGAGCAAACTCACCACTGACGCTGGTCAGGCCTTTAGCGAGTAGGCTACTTCCTTTGCCTATAACCGCATTCACCGCACCATCGTCAATCACGATATCACCTGATGCAGCAGGTCCTGCCAAGATCCAACGCTTGCGGTTTTCTAAAGCCTCTGCACACGGTAGGAAACGAGTGCCTTGCGGTTCATCACCTAATGAGTCAAATACAACATTTGGTGCGCTACCGGCAGCAATGATAACTTCAATACCTGCTCGACGCGCAATGTCTGCCGCCTGTAGCTTAGTAGCCATACCGCCAGTACCAAGTGTCGTGCCACTGCCACCAGCAATTTTACGCAGCGTATCGTCGATGGTTTTAACTTCTTTTATAAGCTCTGCATTAGGGTCTTTACGCGGATCAGCAGTAAATAAACCTTTTTGGTCGGTCAGGAGTAGCAGTTTGTCAGCGCCACATAAAATACCCACCAACGCAGATAAATTATCGTTATCACCGACTTTGATTTCACTGGTTGCTACAGCATCGTTTTCATTCACCACAGGAATGATATCGTTATCTACCAATGCGTTAATCGTATCGCGAGCATTTAGAAAGCGCTCTCGATCTTCTAAATCAGCACGAGTCAGCAGCATCTGACCGATCTTTAAGCCATAAATAGCAAACAAAGATTCCCATGTTTGAATAAGTTGGCTTTGACCAACCGCCGCCAAAAGTTGCTTACTCGCCATAGAGTTTGGCAGTGCGGGGTAACCTAGGTGTTCACGGCCTGCCGCAATGGCGCCAGACGAAACCATAACCACAGAGTGGCCTTGTTTTTTTAGCTCAGCACATTGACGCACAAGCTCTACCATGTGAGCTCGGTCCAGTGCTAGCGTTCCACCAGTTAAAACACTAGTACCTAGTTTAACCACTACAGTTTGTGGCTGTAGCGCTTTTCCGCTTTCTTGATTCATTGCCTTTCTACTATGAAATAAATAATAACCGTCACAATCAATTTCGCTACACATGAGCGCTGAAGATTGATTAGACCTGATGTTTTAGCAATCAAACGCTAAATTCACAAGTAGAAAAGGCGCTAAAAAGCGCCTTTTTATCCATTGAGGAAGATAAGCTGTGAAAATTAGACAAATTCGACAGATTCTTTGTGCATCTGAATCTGTAGCCCAAATTCACTTTGCAAGGTTTCAACTAGTTTTTGATGGAAAGCTTCTTGGGTGCGACTGACGTCCTCAATAGCTTTCTTAGGTAGCTTTTTATCCTGCCAGTCCCCCGTCAAGTCATACAGTCCTGTACGGTAACGAGCTTGAAATATCCCCTCTTCCATATTTAACTCTAACCACCACCCCCAAAACTCTCTTTTTTCTGGTGATTTTTTATCGTCTACACAAACAGACAAGCAATCGAATAGATAAGCCCCCTCTTCACATTGCGCTTCGCGCAAGTATGGGCCTATCGCCCTAAGCACCGAAAGCAAACGATAATGAGTTGGACTTTTCGTAGTATCAGACATTATGAATCTCCATATTCATCACTGAATTTATTATTAGAGGCCGCAACTAGGACTAATTAGTTTAGGTACGACCTAATATCAGTTTCGTCTAAAATACTCGACATGTCATCTAATTAGCTCATCTTCTAACCACTTAATCGCTAAATCGAGGGATTGCTCATATCCTTGTGTAATTGTTTTTGCACTAATTTTCTTTGCTTTACCATAGTCACTAAACAGCGCTACCAGTTGATTATCACTATAAGGTGACACAGGATCCCCTTCTAGGCTCATTGCCAGAATAGGGACACGAGTCTTGCGGCTCGATAAAATTCCTTGCACCTTTAATGACCACGCCATTAACTGGCTAGATAAGCTGTGAATATCAACCGCACTTTTTCCCAAACGAGATGCTAATACATCAAGGTACATTTTCGGCATCTGCTTGAGCTTATCAGGAGATGATAGAACGTCATGAATTGGTGCGCCCATCGAAACACAGGCTTTGACTTTGTCTTGCTCCATAAAAGATAGGCGAACCATAGCGTTACCACCAAAACGGAAACCTATCAAACCAACTCTGTGATGATCAACCCAAGGAATTGAGTACAACTCATTAAGTACAGCTTGGTGTAATACAGAAGTATCCTCGGTTAGATTCCAATGCGTATTATGACCAATAGACGGCATATCTACCGTAAGCATCGCAATATTTTTCTTGGCCAGATGGTCCCTAAAGATGGTCCACAAATCTGTCTGTAAGCTATCTAAGCCAGCACTAACCATAACCACAGGCTGAGGTTTTTCAGTACTGGTTAAATGTAGATGAGCGATGATGTTCTTCTTCTGGTAAGGGATTTCTAATCGCTTAACTATGTATTTCGTTTTCTTCGTCGCCTCGGTATATGCAGAGCTAGCGAGTACCTGGGCTTGAGCTGCTAGGTTATCATTCTTTAAGTGCGGGTAACCGGCAATACTAAAACAGAGCGATGCGTTGAACAGCTCATCTGCGGCATCCTCACCAATTAGCTTAGCGGATCGCTTTTGATGCAGCATTCCCAGCTTCGTCCACTCATAAGTCCAATTACCGCTGTGATATCCCATCACAGTATCTAGCCACTCTTCATGGGTGCGAGAATGCTTCGATGCCGCGACCTTCGCGAGCACTGCTTCAATCTCTATTGGATCTAAACCTTGCCACGACCATTGCATACGGCGTAAATTTCGATACCACTTGTAGCCTTCTTTCTCGCGCTTCTCTTCTAAGAAACTTTGGCTACTTGGCATGTATTGGGTAAGCTCAGAGGTTTCTTTTGCTTGTTTATGATTGGCAAACAAGGTTTCAGAAAGGTTCTTGCTGACTTCCTCAGACATGGGATTAACCTAGTAAATGTGCTTTTCTAAATAGTATAAAAAAAAATGACCCAATAAAGGGTCATTTATCAAGATTCTGTTGCGAACGAAGTAATTTGATTACTTTTGTTTACGATTGATTGGTTCTACGTACTGGATAGACATATCCCACGGCTGCTCAATCCACGTATCTTGCGCGATATCTACAACGTAATCATCAAGAAGTTCAACGCCTGCAGGTTTAGCACATACAGCTATCAATTTCGCTTTTGGGTACATTTCGCGCAATTTACGCGCTGTATCACCACTATCAACTAGATCTTCAACAATTAGGAAGCCTTCACCGTCACCTTCTGGTGCTTTTACAACAGTCATATCACGTTGGTGATCGTGGTCGTAGCTTGAGATACAAATTGTATCAACATGACGAATACCTAGCTCACGCGCAAGGATTGCGCCAGGAACTAGACCACCACGGCTCACAGCCCAAATACCTTTCCACTGCTCAGCTGGCATCTGCTTTTCAGCCAATTCGCGACAAAATGTATGCATTTGGTCCCAAGTAATAATGAATTTCTTAGCCATTGTAATAACCTAATAATTTGAAAAATCCGCATCCCCATCAAACATGACTGCACTCTAAGCATGTACTAAGTTCATTGGGGAAAAGCTACGCAAACGTTTATTTTAACGGATGCGTTTGGTAATACCAATGGGGAATTACACCCCAACTCAAAAAAATAATCGCCATACCTGTTAAACAGCTATGGCGATGGGTACCTGTGATACTGAGACCGAATTAGGCAATCAAGTATTTAAGAATAAACACTGCTGATAGAACCCAAACACTTATAGAAACTTCACGGCCACGGCCACTTAGTAACTTGATTGCTGCGTAAGAGATAAAGCCTAACGCGATACCTTCTGCAATCGAGTATGTCAGAGGCATAAGTAGACATGTTACGACAACAGGAGCAGCTTCAGTTAAATCGCGCCAGTCCACACTAACCAAACCTGACATCATCAGAATGGCAACGTAGAACAGCGCACCAGCCGTTGCGTATGCCGGAATCATTCCCGCTAGCGGCGAGAAGAAGAGAGCAAGTAAGAACAATACACCAACAACAACTGCTGTTAGACCAGTGCGACCACCTGCTGCGACACCAGCAGTAGACTCTACATAAGAGGTTGTGCTCGATGTACCAATCATTGCACCGACTGAGGTTGCAGTAGAATCTGCCAGTAGCGCTTTGCTTAGACGAGGTAACTTGCCATCTTCTTTTATAAGATCCGCTTTTTGAGCAACGCCAACAAGTGTGCCTGCGGTATCAAAAAGATCGACAAATAGGAAAGCAAAAACGACTGAAATCATGCCGACTTCGAATACGTCAGCGATGTTCATTTGCATAAAAGTAGGTGCAACACTTGGTGGCGTGGACATGATACCGCCCCACTGAACATCACCTAACATCAAACCAATTACAGTAATGATTAAGATAGCAATCATTACCGCGCCTCGTACACCACGGTAAACCAAGCCAATCGTCAAGAAAAAGCCAAGAGCCGCTAATGCTGGCTGCAACCCTGTAATGTGGCCTAAGCCAACCAAGGTCGCAGGGTTATCAACAACAATGCCAGAGTTTTGTAGACCAATAAACGCAAGGAAAAGACCGATACCTGCTGAAATACCAGTGCGCAGAGACATTGGGATTGAGTTGATGATCCACTCACGTACTTTAAATACGCTTAATGCCATAAAGATAAGGCCGGATACGAAAACCGCACCTAGAGCAACTTGCCATGAGTGCCCCATGCCTAATACAACGCCATAGGTAAAGAAAGCGTTCAAGCCCATACCAGGAGCAAGAGCGATCGGGTAGTTAGCTACAAACCCCATGATGAAACAGCCGATAGCCGCAGCAAGACAGGTTGCGACAAATACAGCACCTTTGTCCATACCCGCATCGGCTAGCATTGCTGGGTTAACAAAGATGATGTAAGCCATCGTTAGGAAGGTAGTAACACCTGCGATAATCTCAGTTTTGACGTTAGTGCCGTTTTCACTGAGTTTGAACAGTTTTTCGAACATAATCGAATCCTAGAAAGGTAAAAAGTAAACGGTTGCGTAATCGATTGGCACGAATTATAGAGTCATCAAATCTCAAATTCCAGATAGAATTAACACTCTAATCAATATTTATTCTGTCAACTATCTAAACAGTAGGGAAAGCCTCGGAGGAATCAAACCAATACCTTATAAAATTCAGCAACTAACAACACCTAAACGTTCAACAACTATACGGTGCATTTTTGTACCATGTAGTAAATTTTCAGCATGAAAGTTAATTGAGGATATCCATAGAATATGTGTTTATGCGAATAATATGCGAGGTATTGGCAAGGAGGGCGAAAACGAGTAGTTGGCGTGTGTTTTTTATCCAATACAAACACCAGATAAAAAAACGCCACTCAATTTGAGTGGCGGTTGAATCATGTCAGCTATATAGGAGCTGTAAAAAAATTCCAATATATAGGGGTGAACAAACTTGTTCGAGAGTAACAAGCGTAGGTGTTAGTAACCGAAGCTTGTTGGGTAAGTAAAGCTGCCTGTGTAAACAGAGCTGTT
>NZ_CFHWOM010000082.1:0-11081 GCF_984391705.1 Vibrio sp.
GACCAGCTTCACGGCGCTCTTCTGGTGGTAGTTTACCTAGGCTTTGAAGTTGAGCCGTTAGCTCACCTTTCTTACCTAGATACTGAACACGCACTTCATCAAGTGCAACTAACGAATCTGCTGCTTCAATAGCGGCGTTCGCGTTAGCAATGATCTCTTCTAGATGTTGCATCGTTTCCTCATCTACCTACACCTACATGCAATAGGCATAAGTGGTAGTGTCCATTCTGGGTTAAGCGCAAACTGCGATTACCCGACAGGGATCTTGGGTCTATAAATAGCTGTACATAGTAACGAATGACAAGGTCAAATCCAAATTGAAATCACGCTATTTACTGCCTTTGGGTAAAATTTCGGCTGAGCGCTTGATAAAAAGCCTTTTAGCACCCAGTTATTTAATCACTAAGCTGCATTATAAGGATTTAATATGACCGTTTTGATTGAGCCAATTCGCCCAGAGAATGACAACGAGATCTGCAGCATAATCAAAGCTGTTGGGGCAGAGTTTGGCGCTGTTGGCGAGGGGTTTGGACCTTCCGATCCTGAAGTAGAAGCAATGAGCCAATACTACACATTAGACAAAAACAGTTTATATCTAGTCGCGACGCTCGATGGAAAAATCGTTGGTGGATGCGGATTAGCGCCTTTTCAAGGTTCAAAGAGCGTTTGTGAGCTCAAAAAGCTGTTTTTACTTCCCGAAAGCCGAGGTTTTGGTATTGGTGTTCAACTAAGTCAGCAATGCCTTACTTTTGCCAAAGAGCAAGGCTTTACCTCTTGTTATCTCGATACCTTATCTTCAATGAAATCAGCCATCAGCTTGTATGAAAAGCTCGGTTTTGACCATTTACCCGCACCACTAGAAGGCACAGAGCATGGTGGGTGTGACGTCTGGATGCTAAAACAGATCAGATAGTTGACTGCTTGCAACACAGTTACGTCCTCGAGCCTTAGCGGTATAAACGGCGTTGTCTGCTGCTTTGATAAGGTCGTTAAAGTCTTTCATGGTTCCTGTGCGCGAGCCAACACCAACGCTTATGCTGCCACGCCAGACGCTTTCACCTGCAGGTACCAGCATTTGATTAACCTTTTCTCGGGTGAGCTCTGCAATGTGCAAACCACCCTCCAAGTCAGTGTTTGGGCAGATAACAAAAAATTCATCGCCACCCAATCGGCAGACCAGGTCATCGCTGCGGAATGAGTCTGCTAAAGTTTGAGCCAATTCTATCAATAATCGGTCGCCCGCATCATGGCCTGCAGTATCGTTCACCTGCTTAAAATAATCTGCATCGATCATAATGCATACTAATGGCTCATCATTCGAAATCGATTCTTGCCAGTAGGCTTTAAGCTTACGTATGGCACAGCGTCGGTTAGGCAGTTTGGTTAATGAATCGGTAAGTGACAGCTCCTCAAGTTGCTTGTTAGCATCGGACAACTCTTTGGTACGTTGAGCCACTTTATCTTCCAAGCACTGATTAAGCTCTAGCAGCTCTTTATTGCGCTCCGATACTTGATCAAACAGGCCATTTAACGCTTTTAGCAGGGGCTCCGTAGAGCTATCTTGCTGTTTCTCTTCATTTTCCCAAGCTATTTTGGGATCAACTCCAGATTCAATCTGCTGTACTTGACGAGACATATTCTGGTCGATGCCAAGAATATGATAAGCGAGCCAATGGATAAGAAAATTAAGCAGATGTTCGGACGCTTTTTTGTTTTCTTCATTAATGAAGGCTTGCATACTGATGATATCAGCCATGAAAGCTCGATGAACTTTAACGTGCTCTTCAATATGGTCGGCATAAACACCAACAGAACGCATTAGATTCTCTTCTTCCTTGAAGTGGAATTCTGCGTAGCGAGATAACTCGAACAAAGCCATACGTATGTCTTGCAGCGAGATGCTATTTTGGGCGATGAGATCTCCATATCGATTGATAATCTCAACGAGATATTGATGCTGCTCATCGACATCTTCAAGCCCAGTTTCATAACATTTATCCCATTGAAATGACTTCATCGAACTACTGCCTTACTCTCTGCTTTAGATTGGTTATATATAAGAATTTTATAATAACCATAACTTACATGCGGGATTTTACATGGTTTTATCGAAAAGCAATGGAAGAAACACGAAAAAAGGGAGCTAGATCAGCTCCCCTTAAGTTGGGATCAATATCACTATCTAAAACGGGCATCGAAGACGTTCTAGAAGTAGTACTCTAAAGAAACTTCGATAAAATCATCTTTACGAGCAAAGTACAATAAATCATCAGGCGTTTCATTCTCGAATAACCATCCGTTAACTGTCCATGACAAGTGATTGGTAAGACGGCTAGATGCCTCAAGTTTGGCGCTGTATACATCTTGATTATCCAAGTCTTGAGTAATACCAAACAATATCTCCGTACTGTCTTCATCATTCAAAGCAAGTCGAGTCCCTGCAAAAATGTCATTCTGCCCTATTGATTGAGCGTTGTTCCCTCTGCTGTCATAAAGGTATTCCGCAATCAAACCCAGATCCCACACTGTATCAAACACACCAACCACAGTGTATTCAAAGCCACCCACAGCTCCAGTGTGATCATCGTGACTGTCACGATAGATGCTTTCAAGCTTCCATAACCAGTCTCCCACTATTCCTTGCACGTCGATGCCTACTTGTTTGGCTTGCGCGTAGTATGGCTGTAGCTCATTGCCATTTAGTCCATAATAAGGGTCGCGGTTTGTCCCCTGAAAATAGCTTAGACCTAAATCCCAATCGCCAAGCATCTGAGAATAACGAAACGCAAAATCAACGTGTTTCTCCTCTCGACTCGACTCATAAGCTGCATCAGTAGAAACTGGAATTGTTGGCCTTAGCCGCCCATCCTCACCTGCAAATGTACGCTCTCGAAAGTACGGCAGTAACAAGGCATCGATTGTTCCCCACTCTTTCAGCGATGTGAAGTGCAGCATGGGTTGACCTAGCTTATCCTCGCCATCAAGAGATTCGATTGCGTCCGTTTGGTTAACAACATCGACAAGGTGTGCAGACTCCGTCACACCCCAAAATACCTTACCGATGCCAGCTCGCAACTCGTAGTCGTCCCAATAAGTAAGATATAGCGCTTCACGAATATCTCCGTGAGTTCGTTCATCATCCATACTATCTACTCGATAAAATGGAACAAATGTAAAATCCGAATTGTCATTGATTTGCCAATACAACTCAGGCTTTAGCACTAAAGAACTCTGCGCCTTATCTTGATCTTGTAGCCCATCGATAAAAAACTGTCGATGTTCAAGGTTCAGCTGACCAGACAACTCAACGGCGTGACATTGTAACGCAAGCACTGTTAATAACGAGCAGGCCATTAACTGGCCTGCGGTAGCATTAAGACTCAACATAATTCCCTACTTCACCCTTTTGAGTACATTCTTCTCAAAGTCTTTTTCATTTAAGCCCGTTTGGAAATCCATTTGGCTGGTCGTGAGAACCGTACTTTTGCCAGTCTGATGATTTACCATTGCCATGGTATGAGCGCGCCAGTACTGATTTAGATACTGTTTGTAGTCTTCGAACTGCAATGTTTTTAGTAGCGCGCCTTTGCGATCGTAAAACTCTACTTTTATTGGTCGATAATGTTGCTGATCAAGCCAAACCAGCTGCTTTGTATAGCCCGAGTTTTTGTCTGTTGGAGTTTGCTCCAGAACAAAGGTCGCTGAGCCAGAAACTGTCTCTTCTTTCAGATAATTAAAGGTATATTTCTCAAGTTCAAATGAGCTCAGATCCTCATACGCAAACTCACTGCCCATAAATGGCCCTGATTTGTTTCTAGAAGAGATGCGCTTTACGCGCTTTAAAGCAGGTAGATACAACCATTGGTCGTCGGCATCAACCGTGTGAGAGTGATTGAGAAATGCCGTACCTTTCACATCTCTCGGCTGATCAAAGATAGTCAAACCTTTATCGCCATCCCCAGCTACTTCAAACGATTTCAAACGCATTGCTCGTGTACTGCTTTCTCCTTGTGCGTTTTTTAAAATCATCTCCATTGTGGCCACTGAGTCTTTCCATCCTTCATCACGCGCTTTGCGCTCTTTCGCGATTTCCAAGCCTCGCTCTGGTGTTGCATACACTTGACCGCTCACCGCTAATAGGACGGACAGAGCAATGGATTTAGTCAGAGAGTTATTGGTTATTTTCATTGGTATATCCTTATTAGCTTTGAGTTTGTGTTACAGATGCTGTGGAAGCGATTTTTTCTTCAGTTCGTTCTGTATAGCTAGCGGTATCGAACTTCATCAGTAGTGCTGGTAGGAAGACGAAATCAACGACTAGTGCAATAAAGATGACTAATGCACTCAGTTGACCCATATCTGCGTTGAGCCTAAAGCTCGACATTGCAAGTACTGAGAACCCTGCAACAAGAACTACAGTCGTAATCCATAATGCGCGGCCTACGGTATGGAAGGCGTAGCGAACTGCTTCTTCCGCAGATTGACCTTGTAAGCGAGCACGCTGGTATTTGGATAGGAAGTGGACCGAATCATCAACCACAATTCCTAATGTGAGGGTTACAACCACTGATAGCCCGAGGTTAATTTCCCCTGAAATGAGCGCCCACAAGCCAAAGCCAATAATGGCAGGCGCCATATTCGGCACGACACTGATTAAGCCTAAACGCGTCGAACGCAATGCAAATATCATCAAGGCAGAAATCAAGATCAAGGTAATTGGAAGAGTTGACAACATACTCGCCATATTGGTCTCCCCGATATGGGCAAACATAAGTGACGGGCTTGAGGCAACCACCTCATATTGTGGTGCATACTGAGCAAACCATGCGTAAATGCGGTTTTCAAGATCAACCAGCTCTACACTGCCTAGGTTGTCAACCGTCACTACCATCTTAATTGATGACTTATCGACATTGATTTGATTATTGAGATCCAACCCATAAGGCAAAGACATCTCATACAGCAGTAGGTATTGAGCTGCTAGCTCTCTATCCAACGGGAGTTTGTAGTAACTTTGGTCATCGGCGTGCATGTTTTTATTTAAGCGCTTATACACATCAGAAAGCGTTGCGACATGGTCCGCTTCAGGTTGCTCACGTAACCACTGAGAGAAATCACCGATAGCTTGAAGAAACTTAGGATCAGCAATCCCTTGAGACTCATTGGTTTTAACCGCAATGCTGATGTTGGTCATACCGCTAATACGAGCTTCCATAAAATCAGCAGCACGTCTGAACTCACTACGAGAATCAAAGTACTTCACAGATTCATCGTTAACCTTATTCAATGGCAGCAAAGCGGCAGATATCGCGATAACGACCGCTGAAATAGGCAATAAGGCTTTACGATTTGTCACCACCCAGTCGCCAAGTTTGTCCATAAAGTCAGAAGAACTATGGCTCGATTGTTCGACTGGTTTAACTTTGATAGGCAATAATTTAAGCATCGCAGGGAGTAGTGTTACGGATAGGAAGCAAGCAATCATGACTCCCAGAGCTGCTAGGTTGCCGAAATCTCTCAGTACTGGTGAATCAGACATGTTCATCATCAAGAAACCAATCGCAGTAGTGACGGAAGTTATCAAGATTGGCATGAAGTTGATCGCGACACTCTGATCGATAGCGAACTGCTTCGAATGCCCCTTTTTCATATTCTGACGCATTGTCGCAATCACATGCACACAGTCAGCAACAGCCAAAGTCATTACTAGGGTGGGAATATTGACGGTTGCAGTACTTAGGAACATACCGGCCCAACCAGAAAGGCCCATTGTCGCCGTGACAGATGAAATGATGACTAACAACGTTGCCAATACACTGAGGAAAGATCTCAACATCACCATCAAAAAAACCAAGATGACGAGTAACATTGTCGGAACTAATGTCGAGCTATCTTCTTGAGCAGCCACCATAAAGGCATGATTCATCGCAACAATGCCCGCTTTATGAAATTCCATATCTGGATAAAGGGCTTGGTATTTAGCTATCAGTGCATTGGCACTATCAACCACTTGCATGACTTCTGCAGTTTCATCTTTCTGTGGCAACTGCACCGTCACATTTACAACGGTGACATCACCTTTTTCAGAGATCATAGAATGCTTAACTACTGGCTCCGATAACGCGATCTGTTTAATTTTGGCGATTCGCGATTCGGTGAGTGCGTATTCATCTAGCAAGAGATCTTCCACGATGAGATCATCTTCCAATGCTTCGGTATGCTGATAGTTAGCCAAAGAGTCCACTCGGCTAGAATAAGGGATTTGCCACGCATCTTGAGTAAGCTGCTGAACAAGGGTTAATGTTTCTGCTTCAAACACATCGCCACTTTTAGGGGCGATGACAATAGATAGGTTGTCTGATTTCGCAAACGTCGTTTGGATTTCGTCGTAAGCTTTCAACTGAGCGTTTTGCCCATCAAAAAAGATATTATAGTCGCCGCGAAAATAGAGGTTTTTTCCTCCAAGGGTTGCCGCAACAACTAACAACATCGTTGCGAGCAAAACCCACCAGCTAAGGCGGGTCGGCAATGTCAGCCATTTGGGAGGCTGCTTAGGGGTTTGTTGATTAGTAGTCATCACACTCTCCGTTTGTGACGTTTCGTCAAAAGTTGTTATTTAAAAACCAGCAATAGCTGGTGTTTAAGTAACAACGCTGAAAATTACCCACGAACTAATGTTCGCATGTCATTTTTTGACGATTCGTCACCAACGTTAATTATAAAAGCCCAATAAGGGCTTTTATAGTCGGTGTGTTATCGGCCGACCGATTCCAAATATTCGATCTCTGGAGAGAACAACTCTCGTTCTACTCGTTGCCAAGTCTTCTTGTAGTCCCACTGAGTCGATAGTGGTTTCCAATTTAGACCGTCTAATAACATATTCGCGTTATGTAATACGGAAAAAGGGTCTTGGAGACGATTGATACAGTGACTGTTCGAAGCATTCTGCGTAAGTGCATTAGAGCCAAAAGCGATCGACCAGTTAGCAAATACGATCGCATCAGAACCAATCCCCGGCGAGAACTGCAAGTCTCCCTGCTCGACCGCAAAGTTCACTAGCTGATCGGCATTACTGATCACCTGCTCTTCTAACTCGTTGAGCTCTTTAACTCGTTCTGGGGATGCTTTTTCAAGAACCCAAGGGCTCTTAGCCATAATCGCACACGTTGAAAGCACAGGTTCCATGCGAGCATAGATTCGATAACCTACATGCATTGCCATAACTTTCTCGCGTGTATTCCCCTCAAACTCAGCGGCTCTTGCAAACAGTATCGCTTCACTCTTCAACGAATGAATACACAGCGTGATAATCACATCTTCTTTGCTACAAAAATGATTATAAATAGTACCTTTCGAATAAGCGCTCGCAGCCGTCAGCTTATCCATGGTCAAGTTACTCCAACCTTGCTCTTGCACTAAAGACTTAGCAAGTAAAGTTAACTCTACCTCTCGATCAGCAATAGCCTGCTGTTTTTTGGTACGCCCAAAACCACAGCCAGTACTTTCTTTTTTATCACTCTTACTACAACCAAAGCCAAACATGATTAATCAATCCGTATCTGTCCGTTACTCCTTAACCTTTTTATTGTAACACGAATAACGATAGCGTGATAAATTGCATTTTATGACGCACCGTCATTTTTGACACATCGTCATAATAGAGTATTTATTGATCATTTCAAGTAAATTTATAAGAATGATTTATGACAACATTAATTTAACAGTTCAATTCCAATATCCAAACAGACACCCATGGAGCGGAAAATATGTTTAAATCAGTCAAGTACGTTGTTCTAGGGATTATTTCTGCATGCGCAACGACACCAACTTGGGCTTGGAGAGCAGAACTCATTACATCGGGGTTAAGTGTTCCCTGGGGGCTCAGCTATTTTGGTAATAACCGACTACTCGTCACCCAACGCCATGGTGAAATTGGCGTAGTTGATATCGCTAATGGGAATTATAAGAAAATCAGCTCACCGCCTCAGGTAAAAGCACTTGGTCAAGGCGGAATGCTAGACGTTGCCCTGTCGCCTTTTGAACCCCATACATTTTATTTTACCTACTCAAAACAAGTGGATGACGTCTACGAAACCGTTCTCGCAAGCGCTCAATATAAACAACAGAAGCTAGTAAACTGGCAGGAAATTCTTGTAACTAAATCGGGCTCCGATACAGGAAGACATTTCGGCAGTCGTATTACGTTTGATGACCAACATGTCTATTTCTCGGTTGGAGATAGGGGAGTAAGAGACAATGGGCAGGACCTATCAACCCATGCTGGTTCAATCCTGCGTCTAAAGGCAAATGGCACAATCCCTTCGGACAATCCTTTTGTAGACAATAAATCTGCACTTAATGAAATCTGGAGCTATGGCCATCGAAACCCGCAAGGGCTCTTCTACGACAAGGCCACTATGAAACTTTGGTCCATCGAACATGGACCTAGAGGCGGAGATGAAATCAATTTAATCGCCAAAGGGAAAAATTATGGTTGGCCCATCACTTCTCATGGTAAAGAATACTGGGGACCTATCTCTGTCGGAGAGGCAAAAACATTACCGGGAATAGAGTCACCTAAAAAAGTATACGTTCCATCGATTGCACCAGGCTCTCTTATCCTTTATAGGGGAAATGTTTACCCGTCTCTAGATGGAAAACTCATCGCCAGCGCTCTCAAGCTCACTCACCTGAATGTGGTGTCCATTGATGGTCAATCCACCGTAGGTGGAGAAAAACGCCTGCTTGAATCACTTGGCGAGCGCATTAGGGACCTTGAAGTCACGCCGAAGGGAGAGATTTTATTTAGCACAGATAGCGGAAATATATACCGCCTTGTGGAGTAATAGAAAACTCTTTAGCTATCGATACTTTGCCAGTTAACGCAATTGCGCCCCTGCTCTTTACTCAGGTACAAAGACTTATCGGCTGCATTAAATAGATTTTCTTGCAGCTCTTTGTAATCTATTTCCGTGGTCGTTTTAAAGCTGCGAACTCGGGTGCCCCCCGTAGAGATCGTGACCACTCGATGAGGGTTATTGCCTGTATGCAAAATCGCCAACCCTTCAATTTCAAGTCTGAGGCGCTCAGTGAAGTAATCAAGTTGAGAAACTGAAGGCCTAGCGCAAAGAATCACAAATTCTTCACCGCCGTAACGGAAAGCGAGATCGGTATCGCGTACCAATTCAGCAATTTTTCCCCCTACTTTAGCTAAAGCGTTATCCCCTTCTGTGTGGCCATATATATCATTGAATGATTTAAAATTATCTACGTCGCACACAATCATGCCAACATACTGGTCTTTACTCAGTTGTCGCTTGATAAACGGCAGTACCACTCGCGTATACTTATAGCGAGAGCCAAGCCCAGTTAACGGATCAGTATCAGATTTAGTACGTAGAATATTGAGCTGAGTTTCAATTTTTACCAACAGACCCCGGTATGCTCGTGCAAGTTGGCCGATTTCATCTGTACGCTCTAACTCAGGTAAAGTTTCAATTTCCTTAGAGCCAATCTCAGAGTTCATACTCCTAGCAAGGTTTTTCATCGGTGAAACTATCCAATGCGTCACCCACCAGATCAATACCAGCGACACGATAAGTGCTGCCCCTGCCTCAAAAATAAGTTCTTTGATCAGCGAGGTTTGAATTTGAGTTAACTTGCTGGCATCGATGACAGCCCAAACATAGCCACCATTTGTATTGGTTAATGGCACTTCAATGTGAAGAACACAGTGTTCCTGATCAAGTTGATAACGTATACCGTTATACTTAGGCTTGTTCCAATCAAGCGTCACTGTTTGGTTGAGTTGCTGGCTACGAACTAAGACTTCATACTCTGTCTTATTGCGCTTGAGTAAATAAATGAGCTTTTTGGTGGTAACGGGATTGATAAGGTCTGGGTCCGCGATCTTTTGTTGTAAGCCCTGAATCTTGTTTAAAAGGCTGTCGAGCTCTTGATCATTCACATCCGCACGCCAGAGCTGTTTGTTTTGCTCTAAATAGCGTACATGTACGTCTCTTTTAGAGTAATCCGAAACACCTTTAACTTCTAAAAAGAGAAGATCCTCTATAGAGCCTATCATTTGTTTTGTAGAGGGCATCGTAAGATTGGCGTAATTGACTCCGGCAACAGAGCCCGAAAAAAAGTTAATGTGCGTGTCGATTGAGTGCTTGGCTAGCAGGGCTGAGTAACGGACTTGTCGCTCCCATTCACTGGTATAGCGCGCATAACTCATCCCAAGAATCACGATCACAACCAGAATTAAATGCGATACTAACAGCATTTGATTGATGGTCATTTTCTTTAATGGGGAACTTAGCTTACTCAACATGACCGCACACCCCTACTCATTAAACAGTCCTGTAGTAGGAGTCGCGCACGTACCATTAATACAAATATCTTGATAGGTAGTATGACAACTTTGGCAAAAGCTTGGCTTTAAAGTGGGATGAGTATGGCTGATATCGTCGCCATTTCGGTTGTAGCTACCGTAAATTGCCTCGCCACCGAGGTGTTCAGTTACCCATACTATACCTTGGACTTCTGATATGGCGACAGCCGTAGGTCCATCGCTATATGGCCCATGAGTTTGATACTCTTCGAGCTTTTTCGGATTAACTCGGATTGTAAGTGGAGACCCTTGCCCGTTATTGATCCAACTGTATGCCCTAACAGATTCTTGAATGAACAATGAAGCATCTTCTGGCAAAACAGTATCGGCAGGTAGGTTCATCGATTCCTTTACAATAGGCCAGTTTTGCCAGTTGTCCGGATAACTAGCCAGTGATTGAGAGCTCGCTGGCCAACTGCACAATAGAACTGCAACCATCATCCATAATGTTGTATTTATAAACTGCAATACGAAACCCAAACATAAAGTAATAATGAAAAACCTTATAAACTTCGGTGTATTTTATTTGATTTGCGAATAAATGAACACTCTTTTGAGCATTTTATCAACAGAAGGTGTGTAGGGATGAATAGAAATAAAAAAAGCCCAGCATTTCTGCTGGGCTTTATAACTTGGAGCGACACACGAGGTTCGAACTCGTGACCTCAACCTTGGCAAGGTTGCGCTC
>NZ_CFHWOM010000083.1:0-10925 GCF_984391705.1 Vibrio sp.
ATCGGTCTAGGCTTCGGTGCTCTATACTTCTTCACATTCAGCTTCGCAATCCGTGCATTCAACCTGAAATCGCCAGGTCGTGAAGACGACGACGAAGAAGCAGGTGCTGCTCCAGCTGGTGAAGCGAAAAACGGTGACCTAGCGCGTCAATACCTAAAAGCTCTAGGTGGTCATGACAACCTAACTTCTATCGATGCTTGTATCACTCGTCTACGTCTTACTCTAAAAGACCGCTCTGTAGCTGACGAAGTTGTACTTAAGAAGCTTGGTGCGAAGGGTGTAGTTAAACTAGGTGAGAACAACCTTCAAGTTATCCTTGGTCCACTAGCTGAAATCGTTGCTGGCGAAATGAAAGCAATCGGTGCTAACGAAGACCTATCTGATGTAAAACTTCCTTAATAGCCACTGGTTAATAAGTAAGTGATAAAAGCCTCCTTCGGGAGGCTTTTTTGCGTTTGGTGCCTAACGTGAGACGAACAATGCTAGCTTCTTAACCAGACAACGAAAAAAAAGGTGTTTTCGATCGAGATATTGTTGTGTATTCCACCAGAATTGTGGATTATTAGACGTTATGTGCTTATCGGCTGATGATGCCGTTAAAGTAAAGAATTATCTGAACAATACTACAACAATTGAGGTGCTATAGATGAGTGAAGCTGAGGCTCGTCCATCGAATTTCATTCGCCAAATCATCGATAAAGATTTAGCGGATGGTACACACACAAGCGTGCATACTCGTTTTCCGCCAGAGCCGAACGGTTATCTGCATATCGGTCACGCTAAGTCAATTTGCTTGAACTTTGGTATTGCTCAGGACTACCAGGGCCAGTGTAATCTACGTTTTGATGACACAAACCCAGAAAAAGAAGACGTTGAATACGTTGAGTCAATTAAGAATGATGTGAGCTGGTTAGGCTTCGAGTGGAGTGGTGATGTATGTTACTCATCAAACTACTTCGACAAGCTATACGGCTACGCAGTGGAATTAATTAACAAAGGCTTAGCGTACGTTGAAGAGCTAAGTCCTGAGCAGATCCGCGAGTACCGTGGCACACTTACCCAACCAGGTAAGCCAAGCCCATACCGTGACCGTACGCCAGAAGAGAACCTAGCGCTGTTTGAAAAAATGCGTGACGGTGGCTTTGAAGAAGGCAAAGCGTGTCTACGTGCGAAGATTGACCTTGCGTCTTCTTTCATCGTGCTACGCGATCCTGTTCTTTACCGTGTCCGTTTTGCGGAGCATCACCAAACGGGCGACAAATGGTGCATTTACCCAATGTACGATTTCACGCACTGTATTTCTGATGCGTTAGAGGGTATTACGCACTCTATCTGTACGCTTGAATTCCAAGACAACCGTCGTCTATACGACTGGGTGCTAGACAACATCACTATTGATTGTCAGCCTCGTCAGTACGAGTTCAGCCGTCTAAACCTTGAATACACAGTAATGTCTAAGCGTAAGCTAAACCAGCTAGTGACTGAGAAATTGGTTGATGGTTGGGATGACCCACGTATGCCAACCATTTCTGGTCTACGTCGCCGTGGTTTCACGCCTGCCTCTATCCGTGAATTCTGTAAGCGTATTGGTGTAACTAAGCAAGACAACATGATTGAAATGGGCTCACTAGAGTCTTGTATTCGTGATGACTTAAATGAAAATGCACCACGTGCAATGGCTGTTCTTGATCCTGTTAAGATTGTGATTGAAAACTTCGAAGAAGGTAAAGTTGAGTCACTAACGGTTGCGAACCACCCGAACAAACCAGAAATGGGCGAGCGTGAGGTTCCGTTCACTCGTGAAGTTTGGATCGAGCGTGAAGACTTCCGTGAAGAAGCGAATAAGAAATACAAGCGTCTAGTGCTTGGTAAAGAAGTTCGTCTACGTGGTGCATACGTGATCAAAGCTGAACGTATCGAGAAAGATGCAGAAGGCAACATCACAACCATCTTCTGTACGTACGACAACGAGACGCTAGGTAAGAACCCAGCAGACGGTCGTAAAGTGAAAGGGGTAATCCACTGGGTATCTGCGGATAAAGGTCTTCCAGCAGAAATTCGTCTGTATGACCGCCTATTCACTGTGCCAAACCCGGCAGCAGCGGATAACTTTGCAGAAACGATTAACCCAGATTCTCTTGTTAAGCTAAATGGCTTCGTTGAACCAAGCTTAGCTCAAGCAGAAGGTGAGAAAGGCTACCAGTTTGAACGTATGGGTTATTTCTGCGCTGACGCTAAAGAGTCGAAGCCAGAAGCGCTTGTATTCAACCGCACTGTAGGTCTACGTGATACTTGGGCGAAAATCGAAGCTAAATAATAGCTAATCGAAGCTGCTAAAAAGCCAGTTATATCGACTGGCTTTTTTATTGTCTCTGTATAGAGTATTAAAAGAGATACAAAAAACGTCAGCCGAGGCTGACGTTTTTTGATATGACGATCTTTCAGATATTATTTCTTTGATTTATGTGCGTCTGGGTTATCTTTGCAGCTACCATCTGCGCACTTACCGTATAGGTATAAGCTGTGGTTAGTCAGAGTTACGTTATATTTTGCCGCAACTTCTTTCTGGCGCTCTTCAATGATGTCGTCAGAAAACTCAATGACTTCACCACAGTCTAGACAAACTAGGTGATCGTGGTGATGCTGTGTTGATAGCTCAAACACAGACTTTCCGCCTTCAAAGTGATGGCGAGTCACAATACCAGCATCATCAAATTGGTTTAATACGCGATACACAGTCGCAAGACCGATCTCTTCCCCTAGATCAATCAGCTTTTTATAGAGATCTTCAGCGCTAATGTGTTGGCATTCAGGCTGCTGTAATACTTCTAAAATTTTAAGTCTTGGAAGGGTAACCTTAAGACCAGCATCCTTAAGCGCTTGGTTATTATCTGACATATACTTTCCTGTTGATGATCTGCAATAGTTAACAGAATTCAATATTCCTAATATTATAGGGCACTAGTAAGGAACAATAAACCACGAACTTCAAAGGGTTACTAGAGAAATTTTGTAAACTGGGGTTAGGTCACTGATATGAGTGGTCTAACCAGTTACAATTGTGTAACATTGTTCATATTTATCTAGGGATATTTGAATGGGAAGTTGGATGTCCAAGATCTATAAGCCAAAGATCGTTAAGTTTGCGTTAAATAGTTGGCCACCTTTTTGGGGAGCTGGCATAAAAATTCTTTCAATCAGCGATGACTTCCGTGAAGTGAAAATGAAACTAAAGCTACGCTGGTGGAATAAAAATGCTAACCGTACTCAATATGGCGGGAGCATTTTCTCATTGACGGATCCTGTCTACTCTCTAATGCTAATGGGTATTCTAGGTGAGCAGTATTTTGTCTGGGATAAAGAAGCGAGTATCAACTTTATTAAGCCAGGACAAAGTGATTTGTACGCGGATTTCATTGTTCCATTGGATCAGCTAGAAGATATCTTACGTGAGACTGCAAATGGTGATAAGTGCTTCCCTGAGTTCGTCATTCATGTAAAAGACAAACATGGCAATGTAGTGTCTGAAGTTCAGCGTAAGCTCTACGTTCGTAAGAAGCCAAAATATCGCGAAGAGGGCGAAAGCCAAACCGCATAAAAAAACCTCCGCAAGCGGAGGTTTTTATTAAGCTCTAAAGAAATTAGTCTTCTAGCTCTGCTAGGCACATTTCTTCATGAATCTGTTTACACCAGTTATTCACACGCTCTTCAGTGAGTTCTGGTTGGCGGTCCTCGTCAATACATAGACCAACGAACTGGCTGTCATCACCTTCAACTAGACCTTTTGAAGCTTCAAACTCGTAACCGTCGGTTGATGTGTAACCAAGAATCGTACCGCCTTTCGCTTCTACGATGTCTCGAACAGTACCCATAGCGTCACAGAAGTACTCTGCGTAATCTTCTTGGTCGCCACAACCAAAGATTGCGACTAGCTTGGTCGAGAAGTCGATTTGTTCTAGCTCAGGGAAGAAATCATCCCAGTCACATTGCGCTTCACCGTAGTACCAAGTTGGGATACCTAGAAGCAGAAGATCGAAGTTATCGATGTCTTCTTTGCTGCTTTTAGCGATATCTTGAACGTGAACCAGTTGTTTACCTAGTTGCTTTTGAATCATCTTTGCAACAGCTTCAGTGTTACCTGTGTCGCTACCAAAGAAGATGCCTACACTTGCCATAGATTCGTTACCTTTACTCATTTCTGATGTGGCTAGGGTTTATCAACCTATACCACCACCTTCCCAGCTTAGCTGAATAATGCCTTTGGCAATAAAGCCAGCACAGCCAAGGAATAGGACTAACCATACAATGCGACGACCGAAAGGGGGGACGTTACCCGCTTTTAAGACATCTTTTATTGCCATACCAATAAGGAAAAAGATAGACGCAAAAAGTAGATCGAGACCAATAGACTCGAGCATGTTCATGTAGTCGTAAAGCATGGAATCCCTTTATGCCAAATTACTTGCGCCGAACTATACCACTGTTAGTAGATAAAGTTAACGGGCTTAGTGTAACTGATCTCTCATAATGTTTTATGCGAGATATTTGCGTATCGCTCGCAGTACTTCGGCTGGTTTTTCTGCATGTAGCCAATGGCCCGTGTTCGCAATAACATGTGCTTTTGCTTGCGTAAATTGCGCTTGGACTTGAGATTGATGCTCGGCCGTTAAATAGTCGGAATCTCCCCCTTTGATGAAGAGAGTCGGAGTAGAAGTTTGTTCAATCGGGTTCCAGCCTAGTATATCCCAATAGTTATCCCATAGGCTTTCGACGTTAAACCGCCATTTCAGGTGCTCACCTGAATTATAGAGAGATTTACCTAAAAACTGCCGAACACCCTCTATCTCAATATATTGAGCTAAGATATCCAATGCTTGTTTTCGCGTGGTCGGTTTTTCAGCTTCGACGGCTTTTAACCCAGCAAACACATTGTCATGGCGACTTTGAGAGTACTGAACGGGAGCCATGTCTAGAACGACCATTTGTTTTACTCTATTTTGATCAAGTTCAGCAAGCTTCATTGCGACTTTACCTCCCATAGAGTGGCCAATTAGGGAGTAGGAGCTGAGTGTTAATGAGTCGATAAGTTGGAGAAGATCTTGCGCCATCGCTTCGTAGGTATGCTCGTTGCTTTGAAACGATTGTCCATGGTTACGTAAGTCGACGCTGATCACTTGGTAATCTTGGCGAAGATCACGAGCAAGTAGACCTAAATTATCTAAGTTGCCGAAGAGGCCGTGGATCAAAATGATGGAATGGCCTTCGCCTTCCACTTTGTAGTTGAGCTGTTGTGACATTTTATTTTATTCGTGGCAGGTTAACCGTAGAGTCTCTTTAAAGATCTCGCTATAATCTCCCAGAGTTTAAACATAGAGATTGTGAAAAGCGAATGAAAACAATTGAGGTTGATGAGGATCTATACCGTTACATCGCAAGTCAAACCCAACACATTGGTGAGAGTGCGTCAGATATTTTGCGCCGTCTGTTGAATGTCGATGGCCAAAACCCGCAGTCAGCACCAGTTACTCCGGTTGAGCCAAAAGGCATTGTAGTAAGCCGTGATGCTGTTAAAGAAGAAGTAGTAGATAGCGTAAAAGAGATGCGCTCTTTATTGATTTCAGATGAGTTTGCAGGGCTTAAAAAAGCGATTGATCGATTTATGTTGGTGCTATCGACACTTCATCGCATCGACCCGAATGGTTTTTCAGAAGCGACGCAAGTTAAAGGTCGTAAACGTGTCTACTTTGCTAACGATGAGCAGACTTTACTTGCTAGCGGTAACACGACCAAACCAAAAGCGATTCCGAGTTCACCGTTTTGGGTTATTACTAATACAAATACTAGCCGCAAGAGGCAAATGGTAGATCAGCTGATGGTGAGAATGAATTTCCCGGCTGATTTAACTGAAAAAGTGGCTAACTCAATTTAAAGAAGTCTGATTAAAACCTCATAATGCTCAAGTCTCTTTCAGTATTATGAGGTTTTTTTATTTTCTATAATTTTAAGAAAGGATGTCAAAATGGCTATGCACCCTCGTGCGGGAGAAAAAGCCCAACAGCAGGACCTGCACAATATTCCGGCTTTAGTTTCAAACTACTTTTTACTTCAACCTGATCCAGCTAACCCTGACCACAAAGTAGAATTCGGTACTTCTGGTCATAGAGGTACAGCAGATAAATCCACGTTTAACGAGAACCACATCTTAGCGATTGCTCAAGCTATTGTAGAAGTCCGTTCTGAGAAAGGGACAACTGGTCCTCTGTTTGTTGGTAAAGATACACATGCATTGTCTGAGCCTGCATTCTCTAGTGTAGTGGAAGTCTTGGTTGCAAATGGTGTACAAGTTATTGTGCAAAAAGACAATGGCTACACTCCAACTCCGGGTGTGTCGCATGCAATTCTGACATATAACCTCCAGCATGAAGATAAAGCGGATGGTATCGTTATCACACCATCGCACAACCCACCACAAGACGGCGGGATTAAATATAACCCGACTCACGGTGGCCCAGCGGAAGGTGAGCTTACTAAAGCGATCCAAGATCGAGCGAACGTGCTAATTGCAGAAGGTTTGCAAGGCGTAAAACGTATGCCACTAGGTCAGGCGAAAGCATCAGAGCTATTCATGCAGATTGATCTTGTTAAGCCGTATATTGATGACCTAGTCAATGTTATCGATATGGAAGCGATCCAAAAAGCTAACCTTAAACTAGGCGTGGATCCACTTGGTGGTAGCGGTATCGATTACTGGCGCCAGATTGGCCAAGCGTACAATCTTGACCTTACGCTAGTGAGCGAAGCCATCGACCCATCATTCCAGTTTATGTCGTTAGATAAAGATGGCGTAGTTCGCATGGACTGTTCATCTCCTTACGCGATGGCAGGTTTGCTAGCACTAAAAGATGAGTATGACCTAGCGTTTGGTAATGACCCAGATTACGACCGTCATGGTATCGTGACGCCAAAAGGTCTGATGAACCCTAACCATTTCTTAGCAGTATGTATTGATTACCTATACCGTCACCGTGAAGGTTGGGGTAAAGACGTTGCTGTTGGTAAGACCTTGGTATCAAGTGCGCTGATTGACCGTGTTGTTGCAGACCTTGGTCGAGAACTGTGTGAAGTGCCAGTTGGCTTCAAATGGTTTGTTGACGGTCTTTATGAGGGTAAATTCGGCTTTGGTGGTGAAGAGTCAGCGGGTGCTTCATTCCTACGTAAAGATGGTACGCCGTGGTCAACTGACAAAGATGGCATCATTTTGTGTCTGCTAGCCGCTGAAATTACTGCTGTAACAGGCAAGAACCCACAAGAGTACTACGAAGAGCTAGCGGCGAAACATGGTGCGTCTGAGTACAACCGTATTCAAGCTGTAGCAAATGGCCCGCAAAAAGCCGTGTTGTCTAAGCTTTCTGCTGAAATGGTAACGGCTGAGACACTCGCGGGTGATGCAATTACGGCTCGTCTAACTCATGCTCCGGGTAATGGCGCTGCTATTGGCGGCCTTAAAGTAACCACTGAAAACGGCTGGTTTGCTGCGCGTCCATCGGGTACTGAAGATATCTACAAAATCTACTGCGAGAGCTTTAAAGGTGCCGAGCACTTAAAGCAGATCGAAGCAGAAGCGCAAGAGATCGTAAATCAGGTATTTGCTAACGCAGGCCTGTAATTTAGGCGATAAACTGTTGCATTAAGGGCTGACAAATTGTCAGCCTTTTTTATACCTTTTAATTAGGCCAACTATCAGGCACAACAAACCAAAATTGACCACCTTGGGTCTGAGCATGAACAAATCGTCCATTGGGTTTGTCGATTGGATTATTGAACTCTGCCAAACCGATAGCCCAAAGTGGCTTTTCGAGTTCATAGAGTGGTTCTCTAATCTGCTCCCACTGACTCAGGTAGCACCAATAGCCAGTGATTTGGCTAGGGTTTATTGTAAGCTCTAAGCACTCTTTCGGAATTGTCTCTGGCGAGAATGGGTTGATATAAAGGCGCCCTTGGATTAACAGATGCTCAGTGAGATCTGAGTAGTGGGGGTACTGTTCAAGGAACTCAGGGGATTTACTCATTTTTAATTGATGAGAGAGCATTCTCGCGAGTTTTTTGTCTAGTTGGTCATGGGCATTCGGTCCGTACCAAATACCTTGATGTAATAGATAGAATTTAATCGCGACTTCCCAGTGCTCTTTCTGCTGTGACTCAAGGTTCTCCAGTATCAGATCAATTGCGCCCAAGGTTTGGCCTGACGCTTTGTTGATTTGAATCTCTTCTTCGAGCAGTGAGTATTTTGCACTATTACTTAAAAGCTCTGTACATAGGTGTTGGTAGATGAATCCTAGTCGAGGGTTTCCCTGATAATCATCTTGCTTTAGAGGAGTGATATTTAGCGTTTTGACGTCGACAAATGGTGGTGTTATCTCAAACAGCGATGGCGTCTCATGGACCCAGTGATAAAAACGTTGTAAAGCGTTCATCCTTAAACCTATATCTACTCAAACGCCACTATTGTAGCGAGGTGCTGGTAAGGTTGCTACGGTTCGAATACACTTTGCTCACTAAGATAAAGCGTAATGTTAGCAATTAGATGGAAGCTGTCATGAACAACTTACAATTAGAAAAAATCCTCAACGAGAAGCTCTCGCCACAGCTAATCAAAGACTATGCACCTAACGGTTTACAGGTTGAAGGTAAAGAGCAGATTACAAAGGTCGTAACTGGTGTGACGGCTTCGCAGGCATTAATTGATAAAGCAGTTGAGCTCAATGCTGACGCGCTGTTAGTTCATCATGGCTATTTCTGGAAGGGTGAACCTGAACCTATCCGAGGTATGAAGGGAAAGCGTATTCGTACCTTGATTAAAAATGATATCAACTTGTTTGGCTACCACTTGCCGTTGGATATCCACCCAGAGCTAGGTAACAACGCGGAACTAGCAAGGCTGTTGGATATTCAAATGGAAGGTGGCATGGAAGGACACCCACAATCTGTTGCTATGTTTGGTCGACTAAAAGTGCCGATGACAGGAGCTGAATTCGCTAACAAGATTAACCAAGTACTTAGGCGTGAGCCTCTGCATATTGCGCCAGATAATGCTGAACAGATGATCGAAACCGTCGGTTGGTGTACCGGTGGTGGGCAAGATTTTATCGAACTGGCTGTACAGCAAGGTTTAGATGCGTTTATTTCGGGTGAGATCTCGGAGCGTACAACTTACACTGCACGTGAAATGGGTATCCACTATTTTTCCGCAGGCCATCACGCAACTGAGCGGTACGGCGTGAAAGCGTTAGGTGAGTGGTTAACAAACGAACATGGCTTAGATGTTGAGTTTATTGATATCGATAACCCTGTATAGGGACAAAGTATTTAAATATCCGACACATAAAAGAAAGGGTTGATGTTTGCACATCAACCCTTTTAGTTAGTTATTAGCGATTATTCACGTTCATGAATAGGCTGGAAGTCACGTTGTACTTCACCTGTGTAAAGCTGACGCGGACGACCGATACGGTTTAGTGGATCGCTGTGCATTTCGTTCCAGTGTGCAATCCAGCCGATAGTACGAGAGATTGCAAAGATAACGGTGAACATTGATACCGGAATACCGATCGCTTTAAGAATGATACCTGAGTAGAAGTCTACATTCGGGTATAGTTTCTTAGATACGAAGTAATCATCAGAAAGTGCGATACGCTCAAGTTCCATTGCTACGTCCAGTAGTGGATCTTTGATGTTTAGCTCTTTCAGTACTTCGTGACAAGTTTCACGCATTACCGTAGCACGTGGGTCGTAGTTTTTGTAAACGCGGTGACCAAAGCCCATTAGACGGAATGGGTCATCTTTGTCTTTCGCACGTTCAACATATTCAGGAATATTATCCACACTGCCGATTTCTTCAAGCATCTTCAGACATGCTTCGTTAGCACCACCGTGTGCAGGACCCCATAGAGAAGCGATACCTGCAGCGATACAAGCGAATGGGTTCGCACCTGATGAACCAGATAAACGAACTGTAGACGTTGAAGCATTTTGCTCATGGTCTGCGTGTAGCGTGAAGATTTTGTCCATTGCTTGAGCGACAACAGGGTTTACTTCGTACTCTTCACATGGGTTAGCAAACATCATGTGTAGGAAGTTTTCTGCGTAGCTTAAGTCGTTGCGTGGGTAAATGAATGGCTGGCCAATTGAATATTTGTAACACATTGCCGCCAGTGTTGGCATCTTAGATAGTAGACGATATGCAGCGATCTCACGGTGCTCATCATTGTTGATGTCTAGCGAATCGTGGTAGAACGCAGCAAGAGCGCCAACTACACCACACATAACTGCCATTGGGTGAGCGTCGCGACGGAAGCCATGGAAGAAGCTTGCGATTTGCTCGTGGACCATTGTATGACGAGTTACTGTAGTTTTGAATTGCTCATATTGTTCACGGGTTGGGGCTTCACCATAAAGAAGGATGTAACATACTTCTAAGTAATCAGCATTATTAGCTAGCTGATCAATTGGGTAACCGCGGTGCAAAAGAATACCTTTGCCGCCGTCGATGTAGGTGATTTGAGATTCACAAGATGCAGTGGCAAGAAAACCTGGGTCAAAAGTAAAGAATCCATTTGCTCCCAGTTTACGAACGTCAATTACAGGTGTACCAAGGGCACCTTCCATAATTGGCAGCTCGATAGGCGCTTGACCTTCAACATGAAGGGTAGCTTTCTTATCCGCCATAACAATCTCCTTTGTTTTATTATTAATCCGTCCAGGATGTTTTGTGTGACATTTTTGTACGTGGATTCGTTATCAAAGTCAATTTCTCTCCTCTGATGTGTGCACTTGTTATGATTTTTTGAACACGTAAGGTTAAAAATCTGTGCTGTGTAGCAAAAATTGTTACATCAATTGTATTAGAATGTTGCCAGCCGTATAGT
>NZ_CFHWOM010000084.1:0-10049 GCF_984391705.1 Vibrio sp.
TACCCTTGCTCCAAATGTTTTCACCTAACCAGTTAAAAATAGGCGACAGATCACCAGATAATATGGCGCCATCCACATCAATTGTTTGCTTCATAGCTGCCATAAATTGAGCGGCGTACATTGCACCAAGCGTATATGAAGGGAAGTAACCAAAGGCTCCATCTGTCCAGTGAATGTCTTGCATACAGCCATTTTGGAAGTTGCCATCGGTCGATAGACCAAGGTATTGCTGCATTTTTTGATTCCAAAGTTCAGGGATATCAGTGTGCTTGATCTTACCGTTCATCAAGTCTCGCTCGATTTCATAACGCAGAATAACGTGTGCAGGGTAGGTGAGCTCGTCTGCGTCTACACGAATAAAGTCTTTTTTAACTCGAGTGTAGAGCTTTTGGAAGTTCTCTTGAGAGAATAGGTTCGCGTCGTTGCCGATAAAGTGCTGTCCAGCAAGACGTGACAGGTGAGCAATAAATGCATCACTGCGGCCTACCTGCATTTCAAAAAACAGAGATTGCGACTCATGAATGCCCATAGAGCGTGCTTCGCCGGAAGGAAGCCCAGCCAATGATTTAGGTAAGCCTTGCTCATAACGTGCGTGGCCTGTTTCGTGCACAATCCCCATAAGCGATTGAACGAACTCGTTTTCGTCGTAACGAGTTGTGATACGGACGTCACTTGGCACGCCACCACAGAATGGGTGAACGCTTTCATCAAGTCGACCATGTTCGAAGTCAAACTGAAGTAGTTTCATTACATCTAAGCCAAGAGCTTTTTGTTTCTCAGTGGCAAATGTGCCGCTTGGTTCAACAAACTGCTCAGACGACTGTTTTTCAATGACTTGATCGATGAGATCTGGCAGCCAAGTTTTTACATCGCTAAACAATTTATCTAGTGATTCAGAATGAGTTCCTGGCTCATAGATATCGAGCATTGCGTCGTAAGGAGAGAGCCCGGTCGCTTCGGCGCGAATTTGTGCTTCTTCTTGTGACAGTTTGACAACTTCCGCCCAATTTTTTTCAAAACCTTGCCAGTCATTCTCTCCACGTTGAGTGCGCCAAGCATGCTCACATTTTGAGCCTGCGAGCGATTGAGCTTGAACGAGCTCTTCTGGCAAGATATTCGCTTGTTGCCAGTTACGCTTTAATTCGCGTAGCGTGGCTTTTTCTTGGCTGGAAAGCTCTTCTTGTTCGGCTGCTTCAAACCAATCTGCAAGTTGAGGTTGAGTTTGCAAATTATGCATGTGCACTGAGAGCTCGGCCATCGCTTCAGAGCGAGCTTGATTGCCGCCGTTTGGCATTACAGCCGCTTGATCCCAACTACAGATCGCGCTTAGGTGCTCGAATCGAGAGATTTTTTTTGAATGTTCAGTGAGTTTCTTGAATGCGCTCATTGTTCGCCTTCCGTGACTAGTAAAAGCGAGAGTCTATCAATCTAAGATAGCCAGTCCAAGGGGTAAACACTTTATTATTCACTGAGTTAATAGAAATAAGTTGGAACTAAATACTAGTGAGGGGGTATTTAATTGTTGAAATCGACCTCGAAATATCGCTATAACGGAGGCTAAGGATATTGGGTTTACGAATAAATGGGGCTGACTTTGATTGCGAATTTTGAAGCATTTTTGATTGCTATTACGATATTGACATTGACTCCCGGGCTAGATACCGCTCTGGTGATTCGCAACTCTTCTAGAGGTGGTTTCCAAGATGGAGCAATGACGAGTTTGGGGATTTGTCTGGGCTTATTTGTTCATGCAACGTTCTCTGCGATTGGTATATCTGCGTTGCTTGCTCAATCGGCAGAGCTATTTAACATGGTTAAGATGATTGGTGCGGCTTATTTGATCTACCTAGGTTTGAGCAGCTTAAAAGCGCTGTTTTTTAATACAGATTCGTCACTAACGGTGGCAAAAGTCAAACCACTCCGAAGCGAGAATCGACTCAAGTCATTGCGAGAAGGCTTTTTATCTAATGTTCTTAATCCAAAAACCGCAGTATTTTACCTCGCTTTTTTGCCTCAGTTTATTAACCCTGAAGGCTCTGCGTTTTTGCAATCGACCTTAATGGCAAGTATTCATTTCGTCATTGCAATGATTTGGCAATGTGGGTTGGCAGGAGCGCTAACGAAAGCGAAAACTTTACTCCAAAGCGCTCGATTTATGCACTGGATGGAAGCAACTACAGGTATGGTCTTAGTCGGTTTAGGCGTGAAACTTATTCTTGAAGAACAATAAACATTGTAGGCGAATAAAAAACAGCGACCTTAGGTCGCTGTTTTTTTATCGATGAAGGCTATGCTTTTGCAGCGTTAATAGAGGTAAACTGCGCCGCAAAGTATTGCTTAGTTTCCTCTAATACCACATGGCGAAGCATGATTAAACCGATTAGGTTAGGAATCGCCATTAAACCGTTCACTATGTCAGCAATAATCCAAATCATATCGAGGTGAAGGAATGCACCTGACGCGACCAATGCCACGAAAATGAACTTGTATGGTAAAACCGCTTTAGTTCCAAACAAGAAAACGACACAACGCTCACCATAGTAGTTCCAGCCTAAAATCGTTGTAAAGGCAAAGAACATTAAACCAATTGAGACCAGCATTGGGCCAAACGTGTCTGCGCTTAGGCCGACAGCAAAAGCGTGAGTTGTCATTGCAGCGCCCGCAAAATCACTTTGCCATGCACCAGTAAGAATCAACGCAAGGCCAGTCATCGTACAGATGATGATGGTGTCGAAGAAGGTACCCGTCATAGAGATCAAACCTTGCTTCACACACGAATCGGTTTTCGCCGCCGCCGCCGCCATTGGCGCACTACCTAGGCCCGACTCATTTGAGAACACACCGCGAGCAATACCCGATTGAATTGCCAGCATAATACTTGCGCCTAAGAAGCCGCCTGTCGCTGCAGTGGAAGTAAACGCAGAGACTAATACAAGTTCAACGGCATCAAGCAGCTTATCAGCATTCATTATGATTACGCTAAGGCAGGCAAGGACATAAAAGAGCGCCATTGTTGGAACGACTTTACCCGCCACCTTAGCAATAGACTGAATACCACCTAGCGTTACAAAAGCGACAAGCAAGGTGAGTAAAGTGGCAGAGATTTCGCGAGAAATGCCAAACGAAATCTCAGATGCATCTAGAATGGCATTGACCTGCGGGAAGGTACCAATACCAAAACAGGCAACACCTAGAGCAAATACCGCGAATAGGATTGCTAATGTCTTTGAGCCAACACCGTATTGAAGGTAGTACATAGGTCCGCCGACCATTTGGCCGTTATCATCAACCTTACGGTATTTCACAGCTAGCAAGCATTCAGCATATTTGGTCGCCATGCCAAACAAAGCCGCAAGCCACATCCAGAATAGAGCGCCTGGTCCCCCCAGTTTAATTGCTGTTGCAACACCAACAATGTTTCCCGTACCTATGGTCGCAGATAGTGCAGTGCAGAGCGCAGCAAAACTAGAAACGTCCCCTTGTTTGTTCGAATCATCTTTACTAAACACCATTTTTAGTGCAGTCGGTAAGTGTCGAAACTGAATTAAGCCTAGGCTAAAAGTGAAATAGACACCGGTACCAACGAGTAAAATAAGTAGTGGTGGTCCCCAGACAAAGCTGTCTATGGTCTTAAGTAAAGATTGTAGGTTATCCATGATTTCCCCTTAATTGATAAAGCATTACTAAGGAGAAGAGAGAAAAGCAGAGATCAAGGATCTCAAATAAGCTAATAGAAGACAGGAAGTCTATAGCTGGTTGGTACTTTCCACTCCTCTGTCCTTTTGCCTGAGAGTTTCACTAAGTCGTATTGAACGATTTAGCTTGCTCCTTCGGCGACCGATTTAACGGTTCTCTCCAGAGGTTCCTCCAACTACAGTCCCCGCTACCTAGGTAGCTCCTGAAATAGTTAATTCTTCGGCGGGTTATCCTATCTAAATGTTAACAATTAGATAACAACCACTCTCCTGCAGTCTTCATCGGAACAATTGCGCACTAGTGTGAGCAAAAGATGGTCAATAACTCTGTATTATTGACGTGTGAACTCTATCATAAAAACACTGTAATTCAATATTTGTTTACAGATTAATTATTGGTAAGTTTATGACATTATTGAGTCTAATTGACTTGATTATTGATATGTCATTTAGACTTCCTTGTTTTGTTGGGTTTTTATTAAGATGTTGATATTGATGTGTTTTTTGTGGTTGGCATGAGTTGTGCAAAATGAAGGTAAAATAAAAATGACTCTAGTGAGGTCCTTATGTTTGCTCAACAAAAAACTGATAAATTCAAATTATTGCTCAACGTCTCGAATATAGCGTTAGTTGTAACTACGTTGGCAATGCTGTTAAGTGTGCTAGTTTCCTATCCGTATGCTGACTACTTCTCCTTACCCGCACAGATTGCGGCACACATCAGTACGATAGTGATCGCAGCATTTCTTAAAGTCAGCTATGTCACCCGTTGTTTAGCTCAATACAACCTTGGTCTAGAAGTTCGGTAATTGCACACAAACAAAAATAGCGCCTATCAAAGGCGCTATTTTTTAAATGCGTTGGGTTTAGAAGTAGTTGGCGTCTAACAACTCACTGCTTTCAACAGATTTAACTTCATTACGTGCTTCAAGCCAAGCAATGACTTGAGCTTTTTGCTCTTCAGTCGCATCGATGTAGCGTTTCTGAGCGCATAGGAAGCCTTCAAAGTGCTCAAGACCACCACCACCGAAACACAAACCTAGGCTGTCGATGTAATCAATAAATTCGTCGACAAATGCGTCGTAGCTATCGAAATCTGTGATAGTCGTTTCACAACTGATTTCGAAGCCAAGCATAGCGAACTCGCCTAAGTATAGCTTCTTAAGAATACGACGTTTTTTGTTGTCTAATTGATATGGTTTCATTGTATCGCCTCGGTTAGTTTTACGGGTTACTTATACCTTGTTTCGTTTCAAGCGCCAAACTTTATTCTGCGGTTTGCCAGTGAGTTGCTGATTATCTACACACTCTGTTGTCGTTAGTTGAAGTCTTGAATAAATATTAGACTTACAGACAAAGAAAACTACCTTCTGCTGACTATTCTTGTATGTTTAATGGTATAAATGAACTAGCTAACATATTGAAATTAGGTTATGCGGTGAAGCTAAGGAGAGCGTATGACTCGTTTGATTGCAATTGTGTTTTTAGTAGCACTTGCGTTTGTTTTGATTCGATATCGTACTAGTGAAAAACTTCAAAAGTATGTCGTAGTTACATTACTTTCTGGTTTTTTCATTTACACCGCGACTTTGATGGTAACAGAGTTAATCCGCTAGTGGTTAGGAGCGAGCCAAGTGAACAAGCAGACAGAAATTGAGGAAAACGAAGACGTTGTGGTTATTGAGGAGCGAGATCGTCGCAGTTATCTCTACATCACCATTGCGGGCGTTTTAGGCTTGGCTATTGGCGGGCTTATCGGATCATCTTTGACGGCGGGTAAGTGGGAGTCTGCCTACCAAAACATGGAACAGAAATACCACGCTTTAGTTGAAGATAAACAGAGCTTAGTAGAGCAGGTTGAGGTGCGAGTCGCAAATGTTGACTCCGAAGTAGAGAATAAACTTAAGCAAGCCATTCAAGAGCAAGCATTAGAACATGATGCCGCTATTCAAGCGTTAAATGCGCAAGTCGCAGAGTTGGAAAAAGTGAATTTATCACTTGAAGAGCAAGTTTCGGCCCAAAAGAAAAACCTAGCAGAGGCTAATAAAGCTAACACTCAGCTTAATCGACAAGCTGATATGCAGGCGACTATGTTCGAGCGTTCTAGAGAGTTATTCCAGCAAGAGCTTAAAGTGAAAATGGAGCTGGAAGCTCTAGAAAAAGAGCGCGAATCACTACTACCTAAAATTGCGGCTCTTAAAACGGACTGTGATGCTTATCTAGAGGGCACTTCGTGGGACGCTAAATCGGATTCGTGTGATAAGCAAGATGAAGCCAACTCACGTTTAAGCCAGATAAATCAGATGATTAAAGTACATCAAATGGACCTGAAACAAATGAAAGAGCTTTCTGAACAGCTTGGCTTGTAGTAGTAAACTTAATGCAAGCTTTTAATTTTTGCGGCGCGCATCAATCTAATGCTTTTAAATCTTAATAATATTGTCACATTAGTAAGGGTGAATCTGAAATAAGCTCTATAGTTAAAGTGTTAAACCATTCTTTTATTAGAGTTTCTACCGCGAGGTTCCAAGGTCGGAACGAGAAGACAATGTCTAAGGTTGGATGTGCTAGACGAAACTGTACCAAGCTCAATTAAAATGACGGTAAGAGTGTTATACCTGTTATCGGTTGCACTGATTACATACACACTGGTAACGGAACACGAAGTATGGAAGGAAGCCTATTTCTTGTTCCCGTTTTCCATGACTCTGGCTCTGTTTGTTTCAAATGACCGCCTGAAAATCATGTGCGCGGTGCTGTCGATAGCCGTTATCTTTGTCGGCGGCTTACTTGAACCTCTTGAGCTTGATGCAATCGAAGAGAGCTTTATCTTACTACCTCTTTGTTATCTTGTCCTTTTTCCAGGTTCGTACACCCCAATCTTGGTCGCTATAGCACTGATTTTAAGTTATCTCTATAACCTTCCACCTGAAGAGTTCGATGAATTTATCGAGGACGCTATCGAGGTTTTCGCAATCACAGTGTTTGCGACGATCATGACCTACTACTACAGCAAAGCGAAACAACAAGCTCAAGAATATAAGTTAAGCAGCTACACTGATGTATTGACGAAGTTGCCTAATTTAAATGCGTTTTATGAAGATATCCGCAATATTAATGAAGAAAACGTGTCACGCTTTGCTGTCGTTCAAATCGGTCTAAACAACTTCAAAAGTGTTAATGATAGGCTAGGGTATCGCAATGGAGACGAGTTGCTGCAAACCTTTGCCAAGCATCTGAGTAAGCAACGTCCATCTTTTGCAAAGTTCTACCGTCTAGGGGGAGACGAGTTTGTTTTTTTGGTTGAGGGCGACCGAGTTAGAGATAAGCTTGAATCCTTGTTGGAAATCCTCCATGAACACCACTCCAATCTATACCAAGTGAGTGATATGTCGCACCGTTTGTCTTTTAGCTTAGGCGTTGCGCTTGCCAATGATGCGCAAGGCAATCTTATCGTTTGGGGTAAGAATGCGGACTTGGCGTTGTTTAAAGCCCGTCAAGATGGGGCCGGGGCGGTATGTTGGTATGATGATGATTTACTTGATGAGACGGTAAGACAGCATCAAATCGAAGCTGAGCTACAAAGTGCACTGGATGAGCATAGCTTTGTGCTCCATTACCAACCGAAAGTTTCAATAGAGGGCAATGCACTGGTAGGTGCAGAAGCGTTAGTACGATGGGTGCATCCTAACCTCGGAATGGTCTCACCGGCAGAGTTTATTCCTATCGCGGAGAGAACGGGAAAGATAGTACCTCTGGGCCGCTGGGTTGCGAGGGAAGCGTGCCGAGAAGCAAAGAGTTGGCATGACAGTGGTCATTCAATCGTGGTTTCTATTAACGTTTCTAATGTTCAGTTTGCCCACGATGATGTCTATGCGTTTATTCGTGACGCTCTTAAAGAGTTTCAACTCCCCCCTCACTTACTTCAAATTGAGATAACTGAGTCGACATTGATGCAACAACCAGAATATGTCATATCAGCGTGTGAAAAGTTGCGTGAGTTGGGCGTGACTATTGCGATTGATGATTTTGGTGTTGAGTACTCGTCGCTAAACTACCTCAAAAAACTTCCTATTGATGTCCTTAAGATTGATAAGTCTTTTGTTGATGACTGTGTAACCTCTCACACAGATCACATGTTGGTTCGCACCATTATTCAGATGGGCCACAACCTCAATAAACGGGTAATAGCCGAAGGAGTCGAAGAAGAAGAGCAGTTGAAGTTGCTTGATAAAGAAGGATGTGACGAATACCAAGGTTACTTGTTTTCAAAACCTCTTCCTTCCTACGACTTTGTCGGCTTGATTGATGCGTACAAGATTGAATCTCAATAAACTCAGTACTTTTTATCCCCCTGTGCGCATTTAGGTGATTATGGACTAATGTTTATAGTGAGCAGTTATAAACGAAACGGACCAATTGTTGCCTTACTGATTTACAAGTCATGATGTATTTGATGACGAGTACTGGTGGTACGCTTGTGCGATTTATCTCGATCGTTACTAGGATAAAAGTAAAAGCGCTACAGTAAATAGAGCGTAACCAATTGGAAGTGTTGATTTCTAACGTTGAGAAACTCTTTTAGTTAGGGATAACTATGCGCCTAAATCAATTATCCGATGGCTTGCAAGTTATGGGCTATCTGGCTTACCTCTCTGCAGTCGGCTGGGTCACGTATACTTTGACGATGGTTCCTCATATATGGAATCACGTGTATTACCTGTTTCCATTGATGATGATGGTTGCGCTGTTCATCAAAGACAACTCTCTAAAGCACTTGTTCGCATTTTCTTCTTTGGCACTGATTGTCATAGGTGGGTTAATTGAACCTTTTACCCTTGAGAACATTGAGGGTAGCCTTGTGCTTCTCCCTTTATGTTACATCGTGCTTTTTCCTGGCACGCTATGGCCTATCGCGGTTGGAGCAGCCTTAATTAATAGTTATTTATACCAACTCTCCATTGAAGACTTTGAAGCGTTTGTTGATGTGTCGATAGAAGTAACCGCACTGACTCTGTTTTCTACCTTAATGGTTTATTTTTATGTCAAAACGAGTCAGCAAGCCGCTCAGTTTCTAAAAGATAGTCTCACTGATTATTTGACTCAATTGCCGAACATTAATGCTTATCATGAAGCAGTTAAAGACGTGAACAAGTCAAGCGCCACTCATTTTGGCCTAATTCATATTGGGTTAGAGGGGTTCAAAAACGTCAATGATCGCCTTGGTTACCGTCATGGCGATGCTCTGCTAGTAGCATTTGCTAAGCACTTACAAGATCTTGTTGGCGTTCGAGGTAAGATTTTTCGTTTTGGCGGGGACGAGTTTGTAGTTCTCGTGGAGAACAAAGATATAGAGACGACGCTTAATGAGCTAGTTGATGAACTCTCAATGCATCAAAAAATGATGTTCAGCATCGATAACACATCCCACCGGATTGACTATTGTATTGGAATTGCGATGGCGATGGATGCTAAGGGTAATACAGAACTCTGGGGAAAAAATGCAGATTTCGCTTTGTATAAAGCGCGAACCGAAGGTGCGGGATCAGTATGCTGGTTTGATGACCAACTTTTGAATGAAACGATCCGCCAACATCAGATCGAAACGGAAATTAAAGACGCACTGGCTAACCAACAGTTTGTGCTGCAATACCAACCCAAGGTGTCTATCAATGAGGCGCGTATAATTGGGGCGGAGGCACTGATCCGTTGGAACCATCCTCATCTTGGTCCCATTTCTCCAGCTGAGTTTATCCCTGTAGCAGAAAAAACAACGCAAATTGTTCCATTAGGTCAGTGGATCATCTATCAAGCTTGTAGACAAGCAAAGCAACTTAATGAGCAGGGACTTGATGTTTGTGTTGCGGTTAATGTATCTACAGTACAGTTCGCACATGCTGATCTGTTTGATGTGGTGTGTAAGGCACTAAAAGACACCCAATTACCCTCACATTTGCTACAAATCGAAATTACAGAGTCTACGTTGATGAGTGACCCGGAGCATATTACTGATATCTGTCGCCAACTTAGAGCGGTAGGTGTCACGATAGCAATAGATGATTTTGGTGTTGAGTACTCTTGCTTGAAGTACCTTAAACAGTTACCGATAGATGTGTTAAAAATTGACAAATGCTTTGTCGATGAATGCTCAAACAGTCACTCAGATAGAGTTCTAGTTAATACTATGGTGCAGATGGGGCATAGCCTAGGAATAAAAGTGATAGCGGAAGGTGTAGAATATGAGGAACAACTGGCTGTGTTAGAAGAGCTAGGCTGCGATCAATACCAAGGTTATTTATTCTCGCAACCTCTTTCTTACCAAGAGTTTTCCTCTATGCTTCTTCAAGAGCGAGT
>NZ_CFHWOM010000085.1:0-9651 GCF_984391705.1 Vibrio sp.
GTTCACGTATGCCAATCGCAGTATCACACGGTGAAGGCCGCGTAGAAGTACGTGATGCTGACCACCTAGCGGCGATTGAAGCATCAGGCACAGTTGCTGTACGTTACGTGGACAACCACGGTAACCCAACGCAGCAATACCCGAACAACCCGAACGGTTCGCCAAACGCAATCACAGGTCTAACGACTCAAGATGGCCGCGTAACTATCATGATGCCGCACCCAGAGCGTGTATTCCGCACAGTAGCGAACTCATGGTCTCCTGAAGGTTGGGGCGAGAACGGCGCTTGGATGCGTATGTTCCAAAATGCACGCAAGAACGTGGGTTAATTGAGCTAACGTTAGTTTCCACTCAATGTAAATGAAGAAGCGCTGGTTGAGAGACCAGCGTTTTGTTTTTCAAGTATTAAAAAACTTGCAGCATAGATCTCACTTTTATGCTCTAATACCGCGCTTACCAAGGGATGGTGTTAAACAGCTCAGCTTAGATGGAGTTATCAAGTTGACCGAATCCCTGATTAATCCCTTAGGAATGAAATAAATGTCTAAAAATCCAAAATTTGCTATCCGTACTTCTGAAAAACGTAACGGTTGGTGTGCAGAGATCACTCGTCAAGTAACTTCACGCAAAACAACAGTATCAAAGCGCGAGTCAGGCTTTGAAACTGAAGCAGATGCTCAAGCATGGGCTGAGAAAGAGCTTGCTGGTTTCATTAAAAACCAAGCTGAGCGTAACGAGCGTAAAGGTGAAGCTCGTAAAGTTCGTGAAGAGCGTGAAGAACGTCTTGCTCAAGAGGCCGCTGAGAAGAAAGCGCGCTACCTAGCTGCAAAAGCGGCACGTGAAGACGAGATGTTTGACGAAGAGTAATCGTTTAAATTGTCATAAAGAAAAACCGCCTCAAACAGGGCGGTTTTTTTGTAACTGAATAGAGGATTTTAATTATCTGAATTGGCCAGCATCAGGTAAGAACTCAAAGCCAGCGTTTGCTAGTTTTGCTTCAAGAGCAGCTTTATCGATATCGAAATAAGCAACCAGCTTGTCCAGATTACCGTCAAAGTCATCACGTAACTTCATGTTAACGATGCTCATTAACATGATGGGATCCATTGTCTCAAAGTTGTCTAAGTTCATTACTTATCCTCAAAATCTGAGATAAGCAGATTAGCAGCAGCGAACGCAGCTTTTTCGCGAGCCTCTTTTGGCAACGACTCATCCGCAGCAATGTCATTGAGCGCCCGCACAGCACATGAGATTGCTTGAGGGATATACGCTTGATCGCCACTTCCAATTTGAGCATAAAGCTCACGAACCAATTCACAACAGCCGTACACTTGCATGGCTAATTCTCCAATAAATGATAACTGCTCTCAAATATACACACTCGACTAGGTAAACTCAAAAGCTAAGCTTGTCCTAGCTCAAGGTGGATAATAAGACGAACAAGAATTAGCCGATATGCAACTGTTCTTCAAGCTGCGTAATAACAGCAGGAGCGAGTTGCAACTGCTTTGCAAGCTCTTGCAGGTAGGCTTTCTCCATAAAGTTTTGTTCATCAATGACAATCAGAGAGGCCAGATATATTTCTGAAGCTTGTTGCGGGGAAGTTGCGAGTCGCGCTATTTCGCCGGGGTCGAGAGGCTTGTTGAGTTCCGAATGCAATAAGCTCTGTATGTCTTGGTCGATTCCGGTCTCAGCAAGCGTGTTCTCTATACGTTCCATTTCTTGTGTATCTACATGGCCGTCTGCTTTTGCTGCTGCGATCATGGCTTTCAAGATCAGTTCGCTATGTATCGGATCATCTTCGCGAAACTCATTTTGAGGTTCAGGAGACGCCTGATTGGTTTGAGAGTCGTTGTATACCTTATAGGCCAACGCGCCAAGCGCAGCGACACCACCAATTTTTAACGCGTTGATCCCCATTTTTTTGCCAAGCTTTTTACTCTTCTTTGAGCCCATTAGAAGGTTCACTAATCCGCCGCCAACTGCGCCTGCACCAAGTGATTTGAGCGTACCTGAGCTGGATTGTTGTTTGAGTTGTTTTTGACCTTGCTGGACTAAATCAGAGTTCAGTGCTTGATTGAGTAAACTTTTAAGATCCATGACTATTCTCCTATGCGTTCAATCTGAATTTACCTAACTCAAGATGAACGAGAGATGAAAAAAAGGCGAGCATAGAGCTCGCCAAATGGATTGAAAACCGTTTTAATCTTGCGCGTAACCATGAATTCCGAGCAATTCGCCGTCAAGGTAGGCTTCTTTTTCATCCTTCATTACTAAGCGCTCTTCAACTAACCATTTAACTACCATAGGGTAGATTTTGTGTTCTTGAGTTTGAACGCGCTCAGTTAGAGTGTCGACAGTATCTTCGTCGAAAATTGGCACTTTAGCCTGCAGAATTACTGGGCCACCATCTAGTTGCTCAGTGACGAAATGGACACTAGTACCATGCTCTTCATCACCGGCGTGGATAGCACGTTGATAAGTGTTAAGGCCTGGGTACTTAGGTAGCAGAGAAGGGTGAATATTGATCATGCGACCCATGTAGTGACGAACGAATTCACCACTTAGAATGCGCATGTAGCCAGCGAGTACGATAACGTCTGGCTTATATTCATCGATCTGCTTCATTAACTCATGGTCAAAAGCATCACGGGTATCGAAGGCTTTAGGGTCAAGGAAGTGTGCCGCAGCACCGGCTTTTTCAGCACGCTCTAAAGCATAGACATTGGCTTTGTTGGAAAATACTGCGGTAACACGACCATCAGTAATGTCCTTGTCACATGCATCAATGATTGCCTGCAGGTTAGAACCGTTTCCTGAAACTAAAACGACGATACTTTTCATGCTTATTTGATCTCTACTTGTTCTTCGCCAGCTGCAGCGTTTGCGATCTCACCAATAACCCAAGCGTTTTCGCCTTCAGCGTTTAATAGCTCAACTGCCGCGTCTGCTTGATCTTTAGGTAGAGCAACAACAAGGCCTACACCACAGTTAAATGTGCGGTACATTTCGTGAGTTGTTACGTTGCCTTTTTCTTGTAGCCATTTGAAGATGATTGGCCATTCCCAGCTGTTACCATCAACAACCGCTTTAGTACCTTCAGGAAGTACGCGTGGGATGTTTTCCCAGAAACCACCACCTGTGATGTGAGAAATCGCGTGGATGTCGTGTTTCTCAATCATTTTCAGTGCTGATTTGATGTAAATCTTTGTTGGTTCTAGTAGGTGCTCACCGATTGTTCGACCTGCTAGCTCTTCGTTTTTGTCTGCGCCAGATACTTCTAGGATCTTGCGGATTAATGAGTAACCGTTTGAGTGTGGGCCGCTTGAACCTACAGCGATAAGTGCATCGCCAGCGGCTACTTTAGTACCGTCGATTACGTCTTCTTTTTCTACAACACCAACACAGAAGCCGGCAACGTCGTAGTCTTCGCCTTCGTACATTCCTGGCATTTCAGCAGTTTCACCACCGATTAGCGCACAACCTGCTTGTACACAGCCGTCAGCAATGCCAGACACTACGTCTGCTGCCGTATCAACATCAAGTTTGCCTGTTGCGTAGTAATCTAGGAAGAACAGCGGTTCCGCGCCTTGAACAATAAGATCGTTCACACACATAGCAACTAGGTCAACACCGATGGTGTCGTGCTTTTTCATATCCAAAGCAAGACGAAGTTTAGTACCCACACCATCAGTACCTGAAACCAATACTGGCTGCTTATATTTAGTTGGCAGTTCACATAATGCGCCAAAACCACCAATACCACCCATTACTTCTGGGCGACGTGTACGTTTTACAGCACCTTTAATACGGTCAACAAGCGCGTTGCCTGCATCGATATCTACGCCAGCGTCTTTGTAGCTAAGAGATGTGTTATCAGCACTCACAGGGAAGTCCTCGGTTTTTAAGTTGGATATGAAAACGGCGCTATTCTAACAGTGGATAAACCTATATAGCAAACGTTTGCGCAAGTTTTTTCTTTTGTCTTAGAGCAAGAAATTGAGAACGAAATCGTTTATAATCTGAAGGTTTGTTTAAAAATCACCACATAAGCCGGAGATGGAAATGAAAGTTGTTGAAGTAAAACACCCTCTTGTTAAGCACAAACTAGGTCTAATGAGAGAAGGTGACATCAGCACTAAGCGCTTTCGTGAGCTAGCCACAGAAGTTGGCAGCCTACTAACGTACGAAGCGACTGCAGACTTTGAAACGGAAAAAGTAACCATTGAAGGTTGGAATGGTCCTGTTGAAGTTGACCAAATCAAAGGTAAGAAGGTAACAGTAGTACCTATCCTACGTGCCGGTTTAGGTATGATGGACGGTGTTCTTGAGCACATGCCAAGCGCTCGTATCAGCGTTGTAGGTATTTACCGCGACGAAGAAACGCTGGAACCAGTACCTTACTTCAACAAGCTAGCGTCTAACATGGACGAGCGTATTGCGCTTGTTGTTGACCCAATGCTTGCAACGGGTGGTTCTATGATCGCAACGATCGATCTTCTTAAAGAGAAAGGCTGTAAAGCGATTAAAGTTCTTGTGCTTGTTGCAGCTCCTGAAGGTATCGAAGCATTAGAAAAAGCACACCCAGATGTTGAGCTGTTCACAGCTGCTATCGATGAGAAGCTAAACGACAAAGGTTACATCGTACCTGGTCTTGGTGACGCAGGTGATAAAATCTTCGGCACGCTATAAGCGGTCGATAGTGAATGATTTAAAAAGGGAGCCGATTGGCTCCCTTTTTGTTTGCTGATTATTTCTTCAAACTTAATGTGCCGCCAGTTTTCGGCTTGCTTGGACGCTGACTATTCTCAGACGCTGGCTTATGGAAAGACTTCCCTTTATTGCCACTCGGCTTACCCTTAAATTCACCTTGCTTACCACTATGACGACCTTTCTTAGAGTTAGGCGCGTGGCGGAACTCATCTGCGTTGCGACCTTTAAAGGTGCGCTGCTTTTGATTACGTCGTGCTTTTGATTCTTGGTTTTCTTCACGGCTATCAAATAGCTTAGCATCGGTTGCGCGACGAATGCGTTTACCTTTGCTATCCATCTTAGACGCTTCTTCTGTGCCGCTTGAGTCTTCACACATAGCTAGAATCTCGGCTACTTCACTATCGCTCAGGTAACGCCATTGACCGTTAGGAATGCCATCTAGAGAGATGTTCATGATGCGAACACGACGTAGCTTGAATACTTCATAGCCTAAGGCTTCACACATGCGGCGAATTTGACGGTTGAGTCCCTGAGTAAGCACAATACGGAACGAGTATTTGGTCTCTTTGGTCACAGTACAAGGTAGCGTTACTGTGTCGAGGATGTTGACGCCTGAAGACATCTTCTTAATGAAGTCATCGCTGATTGGCTTATCAACACGTACTACGTATTCTTTTTCGTGGTTGTTACCGGCGCGAAGAATTTTATTGACGATATCGCCATCGTTAGTCAGGAAAATAAGACCATCAGAAGGTTTGTCTAGACGACCAATCGGGAAAATACGCTTTTTGTGACCAACGAAGTCAACGATATTGCCTGGAATATCACGTTCGGTAGTACAGGTAATGCCGGTTGGCTTATTTAGCGCAATATAAACAGGTTTGTCTGTAGCTGCAGAGATTGGTTTGTTGTCGACTTGAACGTCATCACCAGGTAGGACTTTTGTGCCCATTTCTGGCACTTTGCCATTAATAGTGACACGACCTTGTTCGATTAAACGGTCGGCTTCACGGCGTGAGCAAAAACCAGTTTCACTAATAAACTTATTGAGGCGTTTAGCGTTATCTTGTGACATGTTGTTCTCCTAACGTTTCACAACGGCGGTTGATAGAAAGTGCTGATCAAAACGTCAGCACATCAAGGGCGCGCATTCTAGCACTGGAATATGGTTAACCCAATCGTTTTTGATGGCGTTCGCGTGTTTCGAGTTTTTTCTCTGCACTTTTTCTTAGCAACACGTAAACCGCACCGGTACCACCATGAAAGCGTTGTGCACTATGCACGCATTGTACTTCTTTTATTTGCATCAACCACTGAGCAACAAAGCTTTTCATGAGTGCTGGTGGGTTGGATCGTTCGCCTTTGCCATGCACAATAACGACCGTACGGATGTCCATCTGCATGCATTGTTTGAGGAATTTCACCACTTCATCACGAGCTTGCTCAAGCGTGCGCTTATGTAAGTCTAATCGTGCTTGAATTGGGTATTTGGCAAGGCGCAGTTTTTTATAGACCCCGTCTTGAACACCATCACGCTTAAACTCGATAATGTCGTCCGGTTTAATCATTTCGGCATGGTCTATGGATAAGTACTCGGGATCGTCTTCCGTTAACCAAATAGCCGCTTCACGCTTTGCTAGTTGAGCTTCAGAAACTTGGTGCTGCTTTTTCAGTTCAGCCGTATCGTGATGAATTGGTTTTACGTCGCCCATCATTTGTTGGAAAAGGGCAAAATCGTCGTCGTGAGACATAGTGATATCTCAGAGTAGGAAATCAATACAGCTATTATACCTAAGGCTTTGCGATATGATCACTATTGAATGGTTGAAAATAAAAAACCGAAGCAGACAATGTATCTACTTCGGTGCATAGCGAATGTCTATTCAGAGAATAGGGCTAAGCGATTCTAGTGAGGAGATTTGTCGTTCATCACTTTGTAGATGATAAAACCGCCATAGAATAGCATTAGACCTAAGGCTCCAAAGATCACAATCATTGAAGATAGACCTACCGCATTACCAAATAGGAGATCAAGCCAAAAGTCCATAGTTCCTCCATCGAGTACAAAGTGAGATGACAGGACTCAAGGTAAACTGTGGTTAAATATGCAACACTGATCTGGATCAAATGTTGTCGATAGGTTGCTAGTTTGTTTTGGTTGATGTGTTTTTGCTCACAGTTTGTGGCCCGTTGATGTTGTTTTAGTCAAACAAACTAATAATTTAAAAAAGTTAATCAATAGGGGTTGCGTTAGTTCTGAGAATCCGTAATATACGCATCCGTTGACGAGGATAACTCCTCAGTTAAACATCTCGGTGAATAGCGCAGCTTGGTAGCGCATCTGGTTTGGGACCAGAGGGTCGGGGGTTCGAATCCCTCTTCACCGACCACTTTTAAAGAAGGGCTCTACAGAAATGTATAGCCCTTTTTGCATTCATGGTGTAGAGATTCGAACCGAGGTGGGTTCGCCTGATGTTCAAAGAATGTCTCTTCACTGACCATATTAAGAAAGCCTGCTCTATAGCAGGCTTTCGTCGTTTTTGAGCAGAGGAAATAGGATTCGCACCCGAGTGGGGTTCGTTTGAAATTAGAATCTGGCTCTTCACCGGCCATATTTAGAGAAAGGCTCTGCAGAAATGCAGAGCCTTTTCCGTTTTTATTGTTTGAAACCAAAAGGCCGGGGGCTGGAACACCATTCCGATCGAATCCTTCTTTACCAACCACTTTTAAAAAAGGGCTCTACAGAAATGTAGAGCCCTTTTTACATTCATGGTGTAGAGATTCGAACCGAGGTGGGTTCGCCTGATGTTCAAAGAATATCTCTTCACCAACTAAATTAAGCAAGCCTGCATTAATAGCAAGTTGTCGTTGTTTTCACTCCCACCGGTTATTTCGGTGATGTTTATGTTTAATTAACATCGCAGCTTATTGTTTTTATTGGGGCATCTGCAGTCGTAAAACAGACGTAGGCTTCGACTGGTGTCGCTGGGCCAACTCGAACATAACCCGCTTTTACAGCGTCATCATCAAAGGAAATAGAGTGGGAAGTGCCTTTAGTATTGTCAAAAAAGGTTGCTTCGAACTTATCTGACATCTCATGGCCAACTCTGCTGCGTGTCAGAGAGGTTGTAAAGACAACGTTAGCGCATCTCATTGATGGTTTCTGCTTTATCTGAATCTGATCATGTTCTTTATCGACAAGCGCTGCAGAAGTATCAGGCTGGATATCTATGCTGTGAAAACTTTCAATGGAACATGTCGTTTTTGCGTAAGTGATCGGAGTCGCCAAACACAACAAAAGGAAAGAGGCTGGGAAAAAACGTAACTTCATACAATCTAATCAGTTATGAGTCAAAGAATGAGTTCCGACATAGTACTGGAACAGACAGTTACTATGTTAGAACTATGTGATAAAGGATAATTGTAGTTTGATCTGAACTTCCAAACTCAATATTTAAACTCGCAGTTGGCTGATTTGCTTTCTGACAGTTGTTTAACTCTAAAACCTTTCTCGCTTAGTTTATGAATGACACTTTGATCACCTATTAGATGTAAAGTGCCAACAACAACTAAGTATTTTCCTTTTTTGTTAGGGAGCCATTTGGGGTTTGATAGCTTATTCACCCAATCATTATTGCGCTTGGTTAGAAATGCTTGTTCAAACTCAGGCGACATCTCTGTCAATTTAGCGAACTGATTCAGCTTTGTTATATCTCCTTTTTTCCAACTCTCGATTAAGCAATGCATCGCATTTTCATTGTGGTCAAATTGCTCAATAGCACTGGTCAGTAACTCTGCTCCTCCTTTTTGCTGGCTGGTGAGAAGGTCTACCTGGAACTGTAATGACTCCAATCCGATTACAGGAATGTTTTTCGTTGTAGCGCTATTTAACAAGCGCATATCAACGCCGTCTTCAGGGCGATAACCTAAATATTGAATTTGCTGCATTTGAATCGCCAATGCGGCAGCCCACGGAGGTGAGTTGAGTAAATCACTTTGATTCAGTTGAAGTAAGTTAGCGATACCGATTAAATCTTGCTGCTGTTGCGCATTAAGTACATCTTTACTGGTTACGTCCAATGGTGGATAAGTTAAGCCGTGAGGATTTCTCATGTCCGCCTCAACAATAAGTGCTTGGCTTGCATTCAGATATTGGCTGATGCTCTTTGGCAGCGGAAACATACTATCGTCACCCACATGGACAGAACCGATTAGAAGGTACTCCAGATTGCCTTTTTTGGCGCTCCAGAAGAGAGGCTCTGCTGATAGGTTGCTAGAAAAAACCAGTAACCATACCCATAAAAATTTATGCATCTTGTATCCTTTCGCTATTTCGTAAAATTTGTCGTTTTCATCTATTTCGACGTATTTTAACGTGAGATTAGTGTGTGTTAGATCACGGTTTGATGTTTGTTTGAGTTATCTGTTTTTCTATAGAGGTTGGCGTACTGTGATCTTGATTCGACAAATAGCCAAAGTAATCAACCTTTCCTGTGATATATCTCTCAGTAAACTCGTTAAAATAAGTCCGTCGATTTTAACGTGTATTTTAAGTCTTTGTTTAGTTTTAGTTTTTCTCTTTTGAAAAATCTAAAATTTGAAACTGGTCACCTTCACTAAGGATTTATTTTACGCAGAAAAATAACCCGAGTTATGTTGTTTGCATCTTAATTTTGCGAGCCATCTTTTTAGGCTCAGCGTTTTTCGGGGTAAGTAAGATGTTTAAACAAAATTTCATTGCTACATCAATCTTAGCTACTTTAGCGGGTTGTGCGTCATTCCAGTCTTCTGAGCAAAATGTTGTTAATACATTAGCTGACAACCTTGATGTTCAATATGAAGTACTCACTAACCACGGTGCCAACGATGGCCTTGCGTGTCAGGACATGGGCGCAGAGTGGGCGTCTTGTAACAAGGTAAACATGACGCTAGTTAACC
>NZ_CFHWOM010000086.1:0-9454 GCF_984391705.1 Vibrio sp.
ACAAACACCGGTGCTGCATTGGCAACTTGCTGATCCGTAATATCAACACTAAATGCGATAGGCATAGATTCGAAACTCTCAGTCTTACCATCTTGCTCAATATCTCGCTTAACCAATAGTTCAAAGTCAAATTTGCCGTACTGATTAAATGTCAGCTCGTTGATCGTCAAAGTGTTATTACTGAAGGCTGCACTATCATCAGCGGTATTTGCAACGACTTCTCTATCCCAAACCGCAGTCGATTTCTTCATTCTGAGTAGATGGGTGATGGTGTCACCTTCACTTAGATTTTGATCAGAAATGTTCATCAACTCAAGATTCGACAGTTTAAGCGCAACGCTATTATCACCAGACGCTTCTGCCGCTGCCGTGATCGCTGCGGTTAACTGTGTTGATAGATCTTCTGCTGTGACGTCTAGTTGTGATGGCATTTTAGCCAATTTCGTATCATCATCGATATCTTGTTTCAGTTGAGTGACGTTGCTCTCTTCTGAAAATTGTTCAATGTTATTAAAAACATAGACAGCAATGTCTTCGAGTTTTTCGACACTAGCATCTTCACCTAAATCCGATGAAATTGCAGATAATTGGTCTACCGCTGATTTGGCTATGTTGACGGTTTCTTGTGCGTTTGGCATCTCGCTGTTAGCGCTCACTTTTACTAACAGTTGCGCCATTGCGTGAGAAATTTCAGCGCCACTTTTAACCCCGGCGTCTTGGTCTGTTTTGGCTTTGACGTAGTCGGTTGTGAGTAGATCTTGGATTGCCTCATCTGAACCATCCAAACCTAACGCGTTAGCAAGCTCTGTTTTGGCATCTGCAATTTCTGTCAGTATGTCCTGTTCACTAATGTTCGCATTTTCTTTCTTTGCTTCTTGCATCACATCGTGAAGGTAAGTTGTGAAAGGTGATACGACTGGTGCATCGCTGTTTTCTAGCAATCTTGGTGTCGGAGAGTAGAGGGTATAAGCCTGAGCTAAGGTTTGATCTGGGAAATCTTGGTCAATCGTCTCTGTTGTCGTTACGACACAAAAACCATTGTTGAGCAATGTTGGGTCTATTGAAGCTTGGCCATTGGTATCTGTGGTACCAAGTTTCGTTTCATCAGAGAGGCATATGCCGTTTTCGTTTAAGGCATACAAGTCGGCATTGGATAAGTATCCATCCATTGCGGTAACAATCACATTCTGAGATGCATTGCTGCTATCCGATGAAGAGCTGCCTCCTCCACAACCTGCGAGTACAAACGTACAGCCGATCAATATTGATAAAGTTTTTCTTTGAAACATAGGTTTTCTATCCCTGCAAATGAAATCGTTTCCAAAAAGTTGAGCGGTTCGCTCTGTAACTCATAATTTTGGCTGATAATACAAATTATTCTCATTACTTCAAGAAGGGAATTGTGAAGGGTTAATAAAATTTGATCCAAGTTATAAATGAACAATAATAATTCTCATTTTTATTAATATTGGCTTGGATTGAGCAAGTTTAATGTGTAGCATTTGATCAATTATTGTGATTTTCGTCGAGTAAAACACGCTTTTATATGCAATAAAGCTATGTTTTCGGATCTTGTTATTTGAATGTTCTGCTTGGTTTTTGTTCGTAGAACTGGGTTGTCTTGCCCTGATTTATGACTGTTTTTTTGGATTATATTTTAAAAAGTAAACTTTCAAGAAGGTCAGGTAACGTTTTCATTTTTGTGTGTTTGTACGCGTGTTTGAAGCGAGAGTATGCCTTCGATTGGAGAAGGCATTCGTTTTGCTTTCGAGGCTTCCCACACAGTTTTCAGAAAATCACTGTTACTTTTCAATTTAGCTGCCCAAGGTGAATTTTTTAGATGTTAGGCCTTAATGTATTTGAAGATCCCATCGTGCTCGCAACTGTGTTACCGCTCGGGATCTGTTCGGTATTGGCATTTGGTTTCATTCTTGAGCGTATTGTTTACTTAGGTACGCGCAAAACTCTGACGAGCAAAGAGAAGACTTCGGTTGTTGAGCTGCTTTCGCAGAGTGCTTTGGATGATGCAAAGCAGATCATTGATAACAAACTGCCATTTTTTACAAGCGCCGTCTCTGAATTGATGGCTCATCAAAATAAGCGCAAAGAGATCCGAGATGAAATTGTGACTTTGACGGTAAATGACCAACTCAAAGTTCTGCGCAAGCGCTTAACGCCATTGTCGACCATTGCGGCTTTAGCGCCGATGTTGGGTCTGCTAGGGACGATCGTTGGATTGATGCGCGCATTTTATGACATTGGTTTGAGCCAAGGCCCGGTAGAGCCAGCGGTTGTTGCCGATGGCTTATGGCAAGCACTAAGTACCACCGCTATTGGCATGATGATCGCTGTCGTCTGCGTCTTGTTTAACGCTTACTTGCGAGCAAAGACTGCACAAATGATTTCTGACGCGAGTGATATTCTCAGTCGATTCTCGCTGTTGCTTGAAGACGTCCAGTCACCCAATGTGTCAACTGAGTAAAGGCCGTTCCCATGATAAAGCCTAACCTCGAAGACGACCTCGTCTCTGAAGAGTCGGGATCAATGACATCAATGATTGACGTTATTTTCACTCTGATCGCATTCATGATGTTGATGATTAACGCTCCTTTGCTGACCATGGATATGGATCTACCGGACGCTAAGAAAACGAGCATCGTTAAAGCGGTAGAAAAAGAGAGTGTGACGTTGGCTGTTCTTCAACAGGAAAACCAGTGGCGACTGGATGACGGTAGCATTGTTGATAGCCAAACCATCAAACAGCAATTATCTGACTTAAATCAAGCAAACGATGGGCAACTGCATGTGCTCATTACGACGGATAAAACCACTTACGTTCAACGTATGGTCGACACAATATCGATACTAAACGAACTCAATATTCAAGATTCACAAATCGCTATTAATCAGGTCAAAACTCAAAAACTCTAGTATTTGGGTCTTAAGGACGATTATTTCTCGAAACGGATAAATCATGTCTACACACGGAAATTATGCGGCAATGCTAGCGGCCGCAGGGCTTGTTTCGGCTCAAGTTTGTGCTAGTGAAGAACAGACAATTCCAGACAACTATACAGAGCTTGGCGAAGTGGAAGTTTGGTCGGAACCTTTTGCCCAAAAAATGGGAACACAAAAGATCGACAATGAGACCATTCTTAAGATACCAACCTCGAATGGCACCATCAGCGAATTGCTAAGAAACAACCCTAATGTGCAGTTTTCAGCGAATGACTCAGTGTCACAAGCGCAAGGCGAAATCGCGCCAGAGAATGTGTCATTTCATGGTGAGAAGTTTTACAACAACAGTTGGATGATTGATGGATTGTCGAACAACGACAATATTAACCCTGGATCTAACAATGGTTCTCTGAGCGCTATAGATGGTCAATCGCCTTTCAAATTACCAGATGGAGGCACACAGTCTTTCTGGATCAACTCTGAAATCATCGACAGCGTAGACGTTTACGACAGCAACATCTCATCCAAATATGGTCAATTTACTGGTGGTGTAGTTGACGCTAAGCTAATGTCGCCAGACACATTTGAATCATGGGGAAGCGTGTCATACCGAACCACTCGTGATGAGTGGACGAACTTCCATTTCGAAGATGAAGCTGCACGCTCTGACTTTGAAAAAGCAAACCGTATCTACAACCAACCAAAATTCAATAAACATATTTATTCTCTCAACGTTAATCAGCCGTTGTCCGATTCGACAGCGATTCTATTTTCGTACAACCGAGTGGAATCTGAAATCCCGTTTTATCATGACTCATTAGAGGTATGGGAAGATCAAACACGACTCTCCGAGACTTACCTGTTTAAAGGGCTTCATGAATCTGAAAACGGTGATACTTGGAATATCTCCCTTATCTATTCTCCACACGAGTCTTACTACGTATTTCCTGATACCAAAAACGGTGGTTATGAATTACAAGGTGGTGGCTATCGAGCCAATGTCGATTGGGAACATATTTTTGATTTCGGCAGCGTCGTTTCCACGGTGGCTTACAAACAAACCAGCAATAAAGTCGACTATGAAGAAGATGACTTTTATGCCTGGGAACTGACAGATTCGATTGATTGGAAGTCATCGGATAGCAATGCTCAAGAAGGCGGTTTCGGTGATACCTCGACGACCAAGGAAACCGTAACATTCAAGCAAGATTATCAGTTCGATACGGTCGCTGCGTTTGGCCTAGAACATAAAACAAGTTTTGGTTGGAAGGTCGATCTTGCGACGGCTAAGTATGAGCGCAAAAACGAAGTGAATATTTATACTTCACTTGGCTCTCTTACACCTGCGATTTGCTATCCAGGTGATACCAGCTGTATTGCGGGTGAGCAAGCAGCGGAAATTTTAGTTCAATATGGCGTTGCTGATGCTGAAGTATCAAACAATCATTACTCCGTCTATTTGGAAGATCAAATTCAATGGAAGCGCCTAGAGGTGACGGCAGGCTTGCGTGGTGACTTTGATGAGTATCTCGATAACCTCGATATTGCTCCTCGGTTAACGCTCTCTTATGACCTATTTGGTAATGGTAACACCGTCTTCTTTGGTGGTTTAAACCGTTACTACTCTGACAGTCTACTGGCCTATGCATTGAGTCAAGAGATGGGGCATGCGACACGTTATCGCCGCAATGATTATGACCAAGGCTGGGTCTACGACGCCGATCGAACCATTGGCGGAACTTACCTGGAATCTGGACTGAAAACACCATTCAGTGACGAAATGAACCTTGGTATCCACCAACGTGTCGCGAACACAGAATGGACATTTAAGTGGGTTAACCGAAAAGGCCAAGATCAGTTCGTTCGTAACACCAAAGTGGACAGCTCAAGTTACAAAACGTATTGGCTGAGCAATGATGGCGAGAGTGATGCAGACAGTTTCACTTTAGATGCCAAGCTACGTGAAGCAATAGAGTGGCAAGGTATTTTCTCCGATGTTTCATTGGGTGCCAACTATATGAAGGTCAATTCGTCGTTTACTTCTTATGATCCTGGGCACCTATTCAACGACGATGTGTACGTGATGGCCGATGGTGATGTGATCACCATTGATGAAGTGCTTTCACGTAACAGTTACAACCAACCTTGGACTGTGTTCACCACCATTAACATGAGTCAGCCAGAATGGGGCGTAACTTGGTCTCAAAACTACCGATACACCGCAGGCTACCGCAGTTGGGAGTCAACTGGCGATGTATACAGGTGCCAAGTTGGCGATAGTGCTTGTAATGGCGTCGTGGGTGATACAAGTATTTACGATGAAATCGAATTCAAAGAAAGATTCATTGCAGACTGGCGATTTAGCTATCAGATTCCTATTTCAGCCACTGACCTGACATTTACCCTTGACGTGTTGAACGTATTTGACAGTCGTGTTGAAGGGGAAGGCCTAGATGGCAGTGAGGCTCTAATTAGCTATAAACCGGGCCGACGTTTCTGGCTTGGTGGTCGTTACAATTGGTAAGAGAGACAATGAAAAAACTATTAATTCATAGCTTTACGTGTGCTTTAACACTTAGCGTATCCCATTTTGTCTCTGCGGCGACTTATACTCATGGCCAGTTGGACAACGGATTCGTTTACCACATTTTTAGCACAGATGCAGAACAAGACTATTTCGATGTTCATCTACAAATCAATGTAGGTGGTGCCGATGAGCGTCCGCATGAGTACGGTTCTGCCCATATGCTAGAACATACACTTTTTCACAAAAGCAAAGACTTTCCTAAAGGAATCAGCACCCAGCTTGCTGATTCAGGATGGAAACTTGGCGAACAACTCAATGCCTACACTGGCTATGAAAACACTAAGTTCGTGATGACGCCTCCTCGAGGAACGGAAGAGATGGATACGGCGTTTCTGGCTCTGCAGAACATGGCTTACTACCCACTGATTGCAAAAGACGATTGGCAAAGAGAGCAACAGATCGTACTTGCTGAAAGACGTAATAATTTGGGGCTTAGGGGACGTATGGCGGAGTCACGTCGACAAATGCTCTATCGCGGCGCTCGCCAAGCAGATTCGACACTGATAGGAACCGAGCAAGATATCTTGCAACGCGAGGCGTCTGTGCTGAAAAGCTTCCATCAACGTTGGTATCAACCGAGCAACATGCAGTTGGCGGTGATTGGTGACGTCAATCCTGAACAAATCGAAAAGAAAATCAGAACTTATTTTGGCGAGTACGTCGGTCAGCCAGTTCCTGAGCGCGGTGCGGATTATTACGACCCTGCATTGACGAAAGGCTGGTATATCGAATCCGTTAAAGACAAGCAGAGCAAGAATAACCAAGTTAGTTTGATGTTCCGTCTTAACGACAATGAGAGCCGTGGGCATCAGAGTGAGACGGCAATACGTAATCAACAAATTGACCGCAGCGCGCGTACTATGATTATGGAGCGATTAGATGCGCTGAATCTGGAGTTACCAGAAGGTGTGGATCCACTGTTTGTCCAACGTAGTGAAGTCGGCCACCACACTGCAGCAATTTCTCTGTTTGCCGGAGCATCAAGTGGCCACCATGATGCAGCACTTCAGCAGCTAATGGAGTTTCGTCAACAGTTACTCGATTACCCTATCAGTGAAAAAGAGTTGAAGTTCTATCGTGACGATATGGACGCTTACATCAAAGCCAATCTGAATACTAAAGTGCTCCCAGATTCGACGGCTAAGTTAACGCGTATGGCTCTAGGGGCATTTTCGGGCAGACCAGTGATTCCTGTAGGAGAAAAGGTCAGCGTGTATAAAGAGATAATGGCGACAATTACCGCGGACGATGTCAATCAGCGTATTCAAAGTTGGATGAATGCCCGTGATCGTTCAGTGATGTTTCAAATGAACGCGGAAGATGCCTTTACTCTTCCAACCGCAGTCGATCTTAATCATCTCGAAAAACAAGTTCAGGCGATGGAGATAGCAGCGCCACGAGATATTGAAGATATTGGGGGCGGTGCTTTTCAGTTTGAATTACAAGCCGGTACGATCAAATCCAAGAAAATTGACCCGTACTACAAAGACGTTCAAACGTGGACGTTGGGTAACGGTGACCAATTTGTGTGGTTGAAGAGTGACTCAGTGAAAGATGATGTGCTCTTTCATAGTTCGGCAAAAATTGGGTATTTGGCTCAAGAGCTTGAAGGATGGAAGGCTCGCTTGGCAAGTCAGTTTGTTTGGATGAGTGCTCCACAAGGCTACGACTTACAAACTCTTGGTACCTGGCGTCGAAGAAACAGCATCGTGTTTAGAAATGCTTTAGGCCCCGAGAGATTCCAGATCAAAGGTCAGTCCGGGGTTGAACATATTGAAGAGATCTTTAAGGCGTATGCTGCTTATCAGCTCTCCCCTAAGATCGATGACGATTTCATGACAATGCAGTTGGCAGGAATTAAATCATCGCTATTGAATAGGGATGACAGTGGTCAACAAGTCAGGGAAGCAGAAGAGGCGTTACGTTACAAGGTCAATCATCTAACCGTGCCCGAAGTAGAGCAGTTAGAACAGATCAAAAAGTCCGAGTTACTTGGTCTCTGGCAGCAAATTTCTGATACACCCAATACGTTCTTTGTCGTGGCGAACTTACCGGCACAGGAAATGGAAAGTTTGGTGGTGCGTTACCTCGCAGGAATCCCTCGCAGTTCTAAAATGTATCAGTTCAACAAAGAAGTATTGGCTTCAGGTACAGAGCGAACGACGTTAAAGCTTGATACGACAGAAAGGACAGATATAGATGCTTGGTCTTGGAAACAAGAGCCTTGGTCTATTGAGTCGACTCAACAGCTGAATTTGGCAAGGCGTCTTGCTCATACTGCGCTGAAACAGGCGTTGCGTGGCGAAGAGAAAGCGGTGTACTCGGTCGCTTTTGATTCAGTATTGATGCAAAAAGATCAGCAAATCTATAGCCACCTTCATTTCAATGCACAGCCAGAAAAGACAGATAGGCTATGGAACTTATCACAACAAGTGCTGGCAAACTTGCCGGAGAAACTGACGCAAAAACAACTGGATGCAGAAAAATTACATGTGTTGAAGATTGAGAATAATGCGTTAACCAATCCGCAAGTTTGGTTGGGTCGACTAGAGCTGAGTTTTCAGCAATATGGTGATGCTAGAGTATTGTCTGAAATGCAGAATCTTGATCAAAATACTCAGTTATCTGACATCAAGGCGATGATGAAGAACATGTGGCCGCAAGAAAATGTTCGAGTGCTGCAAGTTTCGCCTGCAGGTTAGTTTATGAGAGTTTGGATTGCGATTCTCTTGTCACTGTTGTGTCATGTCTTTTTGGGGTGGCTTTGGTTTTACCAGGCCCCTCAACCTAACGTCGATGACAGAATGAGTCTGGACGCGATTGATTTTAATCTAGGGATCGTAGCTGCGCAGACAGAGAGCACTGAGCTGGTTTCGACCAACAGTGAATCTCAGGTATCGTCGCAAAAAGGCGGGCAGGTTGCGGCGTCTCCAGTTGCAAGCATTAATACCGAGACAGAGGTTAATGTAGAGACTCCGCAAAAACTGCTCGAAGAGTCAGAGCTGATTGTCGAAGTGTCAGAAGAGGTGGTTGAGGTTGCCGAGGAGAGCGAAGTAGCGCCAGTAAAGGTTACTGAGAAAGTAGAGCAACCTGTCGACGAGCCTGTGCCAATCAAAAAGCCTGAAAAAGTCGCCCAAAAGAAAAGTCCACAAAATCAGAAATTTGAAAAGCCGAAACAGAGCAATAAGTTAGAGCAGAATCAGAAAGCTGAACCGCCTAAGAAGACCCGAGAGGAGGTTAAGGCGTCTCCGACTCAAGAGTTACCAGAGAAGGTGGTAACGTCAACAGAAGTTGGTGATAGTTCAGTGACAGCACAATCCAGTGTTTCGCAAACAAGCGAAGTGACAGCAGTCTCCCAAGGAGGCAAAGCGACTCAAACACAAGCTGATAGCACAAAATCTGCTTCCTATATTGCAGGTTTACAGAGAAAGATAGCCGCCAGTGCAAACCGTCTATATCCGAAGAAAGCCAAGAGGAAAAACTTACAAGGCGTGGTGATGGTAGGTTTCTTTATTCGTCCAAATGGTGACATAGAACAAGTGTCTATCATCGACAAAAGTGACTACCCAGTGTTAGATAAAGCCGCGCTTAAATCGGTGAAGCGCATAGGCAGTTATCAACCGCCTCCTGAAGGTATTAAGGATTACTTTGTTATACCGATTAGCTTCAAATTGAGGTAATCAATAGCGCTGAGACCTTCGTCGGTAAACTGCTGACGAAGGTCCCGGCTCACTGTCTCAACGCTTAATCTTGCAGTGGCAGTTGGTAGCTGTTCTTAAGCTCTTTCACTGAGATGTTAGATTGAATTGCGCTGACACCTTTCACTCGTCGAATTGAACTGATTCGCTCAAAATACTCTTCCAGATCTCTTGCCAACACCTGAATCATGTAATCGGCTCCGCCTGCAAT
>NZ_CFHWOM010000087.1:0-8953 GCF_984391705.1 Vibrio sp.
CACCAGCGCTCTCATAAGACTCAGCAAAGGTTTTGATGGACTCATCCGAATAAAATGGATCATTGTGGCCGTAGATAAACAGCGTTAGCGTATCAAGTTGGCTTGCCGCTTCTTTGAAAATAGAGACATTGGGTGACACACCTTGTTTGATGCAAGAGTCGTCCACCCAACCACCAGCAAAGTTAATCACCCCAGTAAAGGCATCTGGATGTTCTGAGGCGTACTTCAACGACAGAACCCCGCCTCTCGAGTTACCCGCTAACATAACCTTCTCTTTATCGACCCATGGTTGATTTAAGATGAACTGATACGATGCATCGAGAGACTCAGTCGCATACTCTATTCCCTCATGGATCCCTTTATCCTCGCACGTGTATTGCTCTTTATAGCTCCCCTCTGAACCACCTCGACCTCTTCTCATCGGTATCACGAGTGCGATGTTTTTATCATTTAGATATTTCCCAAAGCCCAACGGGTTGACCGTTTGTTTCGCGTATTCTTTGTCGCCACCTGTCGAACCGTGGTTAAAGATGACTACTGGAAAAGGACCCTCGCCCTTCGGCTTATAAAGAGTTGCTTCTAAAGCAATGTCGCTGTCCCATAGCAGGCCTTTATCCTTCATTGGGATTTGAATACTCTGGCCATAGTCAGCGGCAATAACACCTGAGGAGAGACTTAAACAAGCTAGGCTTAAAACAAACAGACGATTTGTAAACATAGTGGACACTCGATAGCTAACGTATTGTTTTTAAGAGTAACTATCGATGGACGCGCAGTTTGTGAACGGTGCTGATTATCACAATATTTTAGGTTAATAAAATCTCTCCTAGATTCATATATTTAGTTCCAATTGAGCCCTCTTTAAGCCAAAGAATAAATGAACTGGTACCACGTGTAGTTTTACAAACAAGCATGACTGCAGACTGAACCGTCACTATTAGATTAAGCGATGGGCAAGTATGAATACCCCAATATCAATCTTGACTGATTATCAGAAAATTGATCTCATCCAGTGTATTTAAAATTTGAATAAGGGTGATTATTAAAGGTTATATTTTTCATTTATCTACCCCTATATAATTAGTCTTATTAGGCTCACATTTATTTATGGGCTATAAGTTTAATTGCGAGCTTGGTGGTTTTGCCTATTTATCGCTAAGCTCGCCTTCCCATTATAAGTCTGATTATGAAATTTATTTTTCTCGTAGTTTCAACCCTTCTTACTTGCACAAACCTAATGGCCAAAGAAGTCGGTCGTTACGATGACGGTGCTCGATGGGCGTTCATTTCTGACCATAACACGACAAAGGTCGCTGTCATCGATACCTTTAACTTTACTTATGTCGATGAGATTGAGCTAAAGGCTATCCCAACACATATGGAAGTGTCAGATGTACAAGACTTGTTGGTCTACATCGATGGAAAAACGTCACAAGTTTATGTCTATGACTTAGTCAAAAAGACACATTGGAGTATTGCTGTTAGTGGCATACCAAATGATTTGGCTTTTCATTCGGATGATGCGCAACTTGCTGTTGCGATGACCAACAAAATTGAAGTTATCAAGCCTTTTAAGAAGGAATATGTAACTACGATTGAAGGAATTGAATCCCCCTTTAGCATGAATTTCGACAACGGTGGCTACAACCTCTACGTATCGGAAAGTAATACTGGAAACACACTAGTCTATCGAAATCATGATGGCAAAAAGTCATATATATCAGTAGGCAAAGGGCCGGTTTCTGAACTGACCTTATCTCCAGATGCACGTTTGGCGTTAACTTCTCAGTATAGCGACAACTCCGTTGTTATTTGGGATCTGTCTATGGGGAACGAAATGGGTCACTATGCATTCGACTCAACCCCATGGCGCCCATATGTAAGCTCTGACTCCGAACACATACTATTAGCCAGCAAAAACGGTAAAGCTAAAGTAATTGAATCTTGGGGAGGCGAAATAGTTAAAGAATTTACTTTGAGCGGTGAGCCTCAGTCGATTAGAACTGGCTGGATAGAGCAAATTGGCATTATCGAGTCCCGTAAAACGCTTGATATCTTTGATCTAACGGATAAAGAGCCAGCCACCTCGGTTCCACTCTCTAACGAGTTGGGTAACGTTGTAGTCGTATCTGATTCCAAGACGCTATTCGCTACCCAACGTAACTCTTCGAAACTTTTTGTTTACGACATTCGTAGCAAAAAGCGACTGAGCGAGATCGATACAAAACTACAAGCACCGAAGCTTCTTGCTATGGGCATTACTAACACCGTATGCCACTGAGCAATACATATATTTTGGAGCGTGTAATCATGAACCTCTGTTCTATGGCCAAATATGCTTTATTAAGCCTGTTCTTCTTTTCCTCTGTCGCTGCCGCGAAGCCTCTTGAGTTCGAATTACAAGAACGCACACTAGGCACTGTTACTGCAGAAAACTGGCAGGGAAAGTACTTGCTCATTGGCATTGGTTATACAAGTTGTCCCGATATTTGCCCAACAACAGTGCTTGATCTTGCCATGGCAGTAAATGGATTGGGGGAGGACGTAGATCAAGTGATACCTATCTTTATTTCAGTCGATCCCAACCGGGATACCGTTGAAAATATGGATATGTATGTGAAGTACTTTGACCCTAAAATGGTTGGTCTAACCGGCACATATGAACAAGTGAAGGCGGCGGCTAAAAGTCTTAAAGCGACATATGGATATAGCCTAGAGGGAAAGCCTATTTACCCTCCTTTACCAAAACACTATGAGGTATACCACTCTGCTTATATCTATTTCTATAGTCCAAAGCGAGAGCTCATTGATGTGTTTGGCTATGGCGAAGGTGGAAATAAAATTAGTCAGAGCTTAAAAGGTTATCTAAATGAATAAGACTACACTCCTTCTACTATCAACAACACTCGCTTTTGGTGTTCATGCCGAGCAGTGCAGGACACCTGAGGGTTTTGTAGAGGCAACTAATACTCAAGCTTGGGACTACCCAACATCAAGTAAAGTCGCGTTAATTAACCTTTGGGCAGTATGGTGCCCGCCGTGCCTAAGGGAGTTGCCTATGTTAGATAGCATTGCAACTCAACCGAATTTCACGATTGAAACTATTCACATTGGTGACAACTCAACTGCGGTAGATGCCAAATTTTCCGAGCTCGATATTCAACACTTGCCTAAAAATCTTGAGCCTACCTTCGACTTACTTCATGACTGGGGCTTCCACGGCCTTCCTGCAACAATGATAACCATCAACGGGCAAGTTAAGTATGGATATTCTGGATACATACGAAATGACGTCGATGAGCTAAAAGAGTGGTTGAACTGCCTTGGTAAGACTAATTAGCCCATTCTTTATTGAGTGTTCCCCTGAAGGAAAAAATATGAAAGTAGTACCTATAGTTTTAACCCTAGTTCTATCGTTAAATGCTAACGCTCAAAGTGATATTGAGACGGGGAAAAAGCTCTATGTTGCACCAGGAAAAGGAGGCTGTGCAACTTGTCATGGAGAGAACGGTAATGAACCTGTAATGCCACTGTACCCAAAAATTGGCGGACAAAATGAGTTATATCTCTTCAATCAAATGAGGGATTACAAACTTAAGAAGCGCCAAAATGGGCTGTTTGTACCAATGGAAGTTGCAATGACGCATTACTCCGATGAAGAAATAAAAATGATTGCGAGCTACTTAGCATCAATAGATGGCTTCGCTCATCAATAGTGAGATAAACGAGCATGTCTCTATATAAGTGTCCTAGCTATTCATGGGTCAACTGAGAGTATACTTTCGAAAACTCTTCAATGAATATCTTAAAACGTTTTGGCATGTGAGCATTTTGTTTGTACATCACGTACATATGATTCTCAATAAACCACTTACCATTAAACAGCCTCACTAGTTCACCATTTTTAGCAAAATTAGCCGCTTTTAGTGGAGAGATTAGACCAATTCCAAAGCCTTTCTTTACTAGGTCAATCGTGACATCTGCAGAATCTGCAGCCATAGGACCATCAACTTCAATCTCTCTTCGGTTACCGGCGTGATCACGCATAATCCATGTACGTTGATTCTCAATTGCATTGGTTTGAGTTACACAGTGGTGGTTCTCTAGATCCTCTAAGTCGATAGGCATGCCCGTTTCTTCTAGATATTCTCTAGAGGCATAGCAGTAACGACGAAAGCGCGGCAACTGTTTTGCGACGACAGAATCATCTTGAGGCCAAAACGGTGCAATCATAAGATCCACTTCCTCAAATGAGCTTAGTGTCCTTGGAATCATTGTTTTAAAGTGAATCGAAATATCCGGGTATTTGGTATGGAAATCGACAATCATGGTATCAGTAATAAACTTTGCCATTGGGTGCAAACAGCCTAAGCGAATCGTACCAGCTTCATCTTCACGCTCACGTTGAACTAGTTCGATGGTTTGATCGATCTGATTCAACAACTTTTGCCCTTCCTCCAAGAAGGTTTCACCTTGAGGAGTTAAGCTGATATGCCCTCCACGACGATGAATGAGAGTGACGGATAGGCTCTCCTCTAACATTTTCATCTTTCGACTTAACGTAGGTTGACTGACTTGAAGCAACCTAGAGGTTTCTGTGAAATTCAGTTTGCCTGCCAATAGCACAAACATTCTTACCGCATCAATATCCATCGTACCTCCAAGTTTTCAATTCAAAATCTATATTAAAAATTAAGTGCGTAAATATCGAAAAATGACAATATTGTCACTCATTTTTGCAGTTTTATGACCTTTTATTGATCTCAACCAGACACATTCATTTTTTGTATAAACGCCATTTACCAGTCCTTATATTCCAACAAAATCGCATCGATATAATTCTCCAATATAGAGATGTTACCCACTAAGGGGTATATGCATTTCTCCCAGCAGTACCCGCTAAGACAATAAAATTCGTGTTCACTTTAAAGTAAATTCGTCTTGCTACGTACCTTTTCGAGTCTACGTCAAAGCAAAAGTACCGCTGTATTTCCAAATAAAAAATCACTCGAGGTTTTAAAGTGAAACTGAATAAAATTGCAGTGGCGACGAGCCTAATTCTTGTGGCAGCTCCATCAATGGCGTCTGATATAAGCCTAGACGAAGCATTTCAAAAAATTGATGTTTATGGTTCTGTAAACGGCAACATAATTAAAAAGCGTGAATTTGACCACCAAAGCCAGATTCAGCTTGCCGCGCTTGGTATGACTGGAATGCATGAAACGGACTACGGCAAGGCATTTGTGACCCTAGAAAGCCAATGGGCAGATGATCAAAAGCAGCAAGGTGAAGATCTCTACCTTGCACAAGCTAACATCATTTTCAAAACAAATGGCTACGGCAAGATCGTTCTGGGTAATGGCTACAAAGGCGCGTACCTCAACTTGTTTAAGCCTGTTGATATCTTTGACGTGAACAACCAACACCGTTCAAGTGGATCGACACTGTTTGTTAACCAAAGCCAACTGGGTACAAACACTATTTCATACACTACGCCTGCAGTTCTTGGCGGTTTAACTTTATCTGCAGGTGTCATTTCAGCATTTGATGATAATGACACTGAAGCCGATAACTTCGCCCTGCGCCTTAAATACAAAGCCGAGAATTTTTCAGTCGCGCTACAACGCTCTGACGCAAACGCTCATGACTGGGAAGATGTAAATGGCGATGATGTTGATTTCGAACGCTATATTGGTATGGCTGAATACCATCGTGAGCAATTCGCTATTGCCGCAACTTACGAGCTGGCAAAAGATCATAAAACATATGGTGAAGGCCGTATGTGGGGCTCATCAGCAACTTACCATGCTACTGACGCACTAACCTTCAAACTTGGCTACCAAAATTCAGACTTCGATACTGAAGGCGGAAAGTGGTTCAACGATTCTCTTTATCTAGCAAACGTTTCTTACGATATCAGCAACAACATGCGTGTTTATGTGGAAGCTGCAGAGTTCCGTGAAAACAGCCAGTCAGACAACGTCGCGATTGGTACCGAATTCAAATTCTAATTTATAGGCGGCCCTTGTGCCGCCTTATCTCGTAAGGATTATTATGAAAAAGCTTCTTCTTGCCCTTGGGCTCGCGACCTCTTTCACAGCTCAAGCGGGCCTTGAGCTGTCAAACTGTGTCATCTCTGAGCCAGCGCCAGGTGCTAATGTGACCGGCATCTTCTTTGATATCAAGTTCAACGTGACTGACGAAGTGAAAGCACTGCGTTTACCAAGTCAGGAATCTATTCACGGTGCAACGATCGAGGGTTTATCAAAAACCGCCGAGGTTCATAAAACCACGATGGACGATGGCGTGATGAAAATGCAACGAATCAGCCAATACAAGCTCAAGCCAAACGTGGTGCATAAATTTCAGAAAGGTGGCCTACACCTGATGATCCGTGACTTTGAAAAACGTCCTGTCGTGGGTGAAGAGTACACACTTCGTATCTGGTCAACCTATGTGGATGAACCAACATGTCTAGCCAAAGTCGTTAAAGCCGCTGACATTCCAGTAGCTAGCAACAGTCACAAACACTAAGGAATGCATCAATGAATTTACTTCAAGGCGTAAAACGCAAAGTTATTGCGGCGCTTCTTATCGTTGGCACAGGTATTGGCTTACTAGCAGCATTACCTGCGACAGAAGCGATTCACGCACTTAGCTCAAACGAGTTTTGCGCGTCTTGTCATACGATGGAACCTATGGTTGAGACGTTTGCTAATTCAGTTCATGGTGGTAATAACTCTCACGGCTTCGTTGCTGAGTGTGTTGACTGCCACTTACCTAAATCAAACATTGTCGAAGAGCTTTGGGTCAAAGGCACATCAGGCACTCGTCATCTTTGGGGTGAATATGTTCTTGGTATGGAAGAGCTCGACTACGCAGAACTTCATCCTAAACGCACAGAATATGTGTACGACTCAGGTTGTGTGAACTGCCATAAAGACCTAGAACGCCGCGCTGCCGAAGCAACGGAAAATAGTAAGGCTGCAGATTGGACGCACAACCTAGCTTTCGCACGCAAAGACACGGATCCACAATGGAAATGTTCAAGCTGTCACTATGACATCGCGCACCCTAACCTAAATCTAAACATGCAAAATCGTGCCGAAGAAAAAATGCGAAAAATTGCAACGGGAGGCCTGTAATATGAGCACTAAACTATCATCACTATCGATTGCAATTGGTGTTACCCTACTTTCTGGCGCTGCATTCGCTCAACAAGAACGAGTAGATATTGATAACGGTCTTCAAGATTACACCATCAACCGTACTCTAGAAGATATCTCTCCTGATGCAATGAAGAGTGCTCAACGTGCTGCTTTTATTTGTTACCGCGCTTGTCACCGACCTGCACGCGAAGAAGTGCCAGAAACCATTTCCCCAAAACTTGAGGGATTATCAGCACAATATATATTCAATCAATGGGCAGACATGGACACGATTCGTACATCAGGTCTATCTGCACAGATGAAAGAGTTTGTTTATGCTTACTCTCGTGAAGAGATGGCCAACATTTCTCTCGTGTTAGCTTCTCGTGATATGCCTTACAACCCAGATCCAGAGATCGTGGGAAATGATAGCTGGGAACGTGGTAAAGCGATGTACGATAAATCATGTAAAGCCTGTCATGGTGAACAAGGTTTAAGTAACAATGAGCGCTTCCCAACAATGAGAGGCCAGATGCCTGTTTATCTATTTGAACAGCTAAAATCTTACCGCGACGGTACACGAACTAACCGTGATGCTCCTATCATGAAGCCATTTGCTTCAATGTACAGCGAGGAAGAATACAAAGACATTATCACTTACCTTACTGGTAAAGAGCTGAAACAGATTGAACGCACTGAGTTTATTACAGGCATTGGTATGCCACCAATCGAAGGGTTCGTTCTTCCTGATACCGGCCAAATCCAAAACTTTACAGATGTACACGGGGAAGACTCAGACTATGAAGGCGTTCAACCTCGCTACACAATCTCTGAATCTGGTTTAACCACATTTGATGAGAATACGAAGTTAACATGGGAGCGTGACTCATCACGTATCTGGATGACAGCGGTAGAAGGTAAAGAATACTGTGCCAACCTAGAACTGGACGGCTATAGCGACTGGCGCTACCCACTAATGAAAGAGCTGCAGACGATAGTAGACTCTGGTGAATTCCGCCCTGCGGTTGACACGGAAGCTTTCCTAAACATGCCTCGTCAATCTTCTGGTATTTGGACGTTCCCTGTATCAAACCACCCGGATCATGCTTGGCACATCGGCTTCCCTGACGGCCATACAATGGGCCAACATACTGCATCTACTAAGATGACACGTTGTGTTCGTGCAGATAATGGTGCGGCTTACCACAACATGGAATACGTAGATAACAACAACGGCACCATTACTGAAAAAGTAACCAACCGCATGTGGCAAAAAGAACTGGATTTCAATCGACGCAAATGGGAAGACTCTATTCAGTATTGTGAAAACCTAAACTTAGGTGGTCATGATGACTGGCGTTTACCTGACTTTAAAGAGTTAAAATCCATCGTAAACTTCAATAAAGTGAACCCATCGATAGATGAGGAGTTCTTCCCGAACACTCCAATGAAGTTCATGTTTTGGACAAGCACTGCTTATGTTGGCACAGAGAACGCTCAATTCCGTCCTCTGCCTGCACGTAAGAAAGATCAAGACCCATCTGAATATGATCTGCGTGGCAAGAAAGGCGGTACTTTTGCATGGGCAGTTGGCTTCCAATTGGGGGCGGGCTATGGCTTGAGTCGAGATATCGAGTTCTATACTCGTTGTATTCGAGATCTATAAGGTATAGTTAACTATTAAGCAGCCAACGCAACTACACGTTGGCTGTTTTTTTCCTTTAGTTCATCAATATCAAAGAGATAATATCTCATCAGAAAACTGAATTTTTTCGATGTTAATTAATACGTTCATCCCGTCACGA